>JAMCRH010000242.1:398-4653 GCA_023380515.1 Gammaproteobacteria bacterium
AACAGCTCAGGGCGCTGAGTCAGCACCGCCGCCACCAATAAGCCACCGTTTGAACCACCTTGAATCGCGAGCTTTCCGGGTTGTGTATACTGCTCATCGATTAGATATTCGGCTGCGGCGATAAAATCATCAAAGACGTTTTGTTTGTCTAATTTGGTCCCTGCACGATGCCAAGCGTTGCCGTACTCGCCACCACCACGAAGATTGGGAATTGCCACGATCCCGCCTTGTTCCAGCCAAGCAGTGCGAGCAACGCTAAATCCAGGAGTTAACGATACGCCAAAGCCACCATAGCCGTAGAGTAGTACCGGGTTGGAGCCGTCTCGAGGCGCGTCTTTATGGCGAACGATAAACATAGGTACGCGGGTACCGTCTTTGCTGTTGAAGAATACTTGTTCGGTGGTCAGTCCTGATAAATCGGCATTCACTTCAGTTCGGTGATGTAATTTAAGATGCTGATTCGCGATATCATAATGATAGATATTACTTGGCTGGGTAAAACTGGTGAGACTAAAAAATGTTTCCATATGCTCAGGGTCACCGGTGAAGCCTGATACTGTGCCGATACCTGGCAAGTCTAAGGTGCGTAAATGACGACCATGGGCCGAATAGATTTCAATTTGTGACTGGGCATCTTTTAAGTAATTGGCAAAAAAGTGTCCACCAACGTAGCTGACGCTATCCAAGGTTTCTGCTCGTGCCGGAATAATTTCTTGCCAATGTTGAGGTTCAGGGCGAGTGATATCAACGGCAATAACTCTCCCGGTCGGTGCATTGTTGGTTGTGTTGACGTAAAAGATATTACCATCCGTTGCAATCACGCTATAAAGCGCATCCCAGTCGTCAAACAAAGGCTGCCACTCCGCATCGTCTTGACGACGGTTCAGCACATGAACGGCATTGGCAAAATAACCTTCCCAATGATTGGCAATTAAAAAACGCCCATCGTTAGAAATTTGCGGATATGGATTGATAGGACGCTCGTCATCAACGGCATAAACGTGTAAGTCACGGTCTTGCGGTGTACCAAGGAGATGAAAGTAAATTTGCACGGTTTGCTGGTCATCAGCGCGTCCATCTTCGCCTACGGGATAACGGCTATAGAAAAAGCCACTTTCATCTGGTAACCAAGCCAGATTGGTAAACTTAGTGCCTGAGATACGTGTTGACAGATCTTCACCGGTGGTAATATTACGCACCTTAAAATCGACCCAGTCCGAGCCTCCGTCAGAGACGCCGTAAGCAATATAATTGGCCCGTGGGCTAATATAAACTCGAGAGAGGGAAACGGTACCATCGCTGCTGAACTGATTCGGATCGATCAGTTCGCGCGCTGGGCGATTAAGATCTTCGCTCACATAAAGTACGGCTTGGTTTTGTAGTCCGTCATTCCGATAATAAAAATAACGTGAGCCTTTCCTGAACGGCGTGCCGACTCGTTCGTAGTTCCAAAGTGCGGTCAAGCGCTCTTTGAAGTGTTCACGACTTGGCAGGGCATTCAGGTACGGCTGGGTAAACTGATTTTGCGCTTGAATCCAAGCGCGAACTTCGCCGCTGTCCATGTTTTCTAACCACCGATAGGGATCTGCGACCTGAACACCGTGATAGTCATCAACTTGGTTGACGGTGCGCGATAGCGGATAGTCGAGACTCGTTGTCGGTGTGCTAGTTGTCGTATCTATTTGACTACAGCCAGTCATAGCAAGCACTCCTGCGGTCAGTAAAAACGATCGTATTTTCATGGACAAAGTTCCTCTTGGAATCGCTTGTAGCTGCCGCATAGGGCTCACTACAAACTTGCGTGAAGTAGAAGACTATACCTTGAGATTCAAGTCTCGACAAATGATCCTTAACTCCGCTTCAAGCTGTTTTTTGCCTGCACATTCGGTTGTTTTGGCAAGGGTTGCGAGTTCGGTTTGGCTTGCTTGTAAAAGTAGCTGAAAACGCTCTGAGTGAGCGACTTGAGGCCGAGTGAGTAACAGCGCGGCAAGTAGTGCTTGGATATAATCAAATGGTATCCAGCCATGCACAAATGCTTGCATACGTTGCTCAACGATGGGTATCAGTTCATCCCAGTGGAAATCAGCTGACGACGGTGCCAGCGCCATGAGCTCAGTCTTTAGCTGTGGAAGTGTCTGAAGCACCCATGCATGTTTGAGTGAATACCAAAATACAGCGCGCGCTTGTTCAAGTTCATGTCGCAGGACTGTATTTTGCACACCACTGGCATCGACATAAAGGCCCGCCGGCAAGCCAGCTGCAGAGTCGATATGATTGCCGATACGCAGAGGGAAATAGTTGTTCCCTTGCCAAAAGCGATGTAAGTCAGCATTTAAACCGAAACTTGAGCCGCGCAAATGGTGGGGGTAGTGATGCTTTACCTGATGTAAAAGGCGCGAGCCAAAACCAAGACTTTGCATCGTGTCTTGAATCGTAATGCGAACAATCCGCACGCATGAACTCGTCAACGCCGATTCGATCCGCAGCCCAAATGCTAAAGCCTGTGGCAGAAACGTCCCCGGCGGCCGTCGCTTACCTTGTAAAATGGCGTGATGAATCGATTGCGGCAACGGCCCCTCTTCACATAACCAGCAAACGCCGACGAGTTGTTGGTTATGAAACTGAAGCAATAGCTTTTGCTTGGCATCGTCGAGGAGTAATTTGAGGTCGTTTGGACTGGTTTGATAGTGCGCCGCCATCAGCATTTGAAAAGCAGATTCTAATAGCGCCGGTTCAAGTTCGGAGGCGTGGCTAAATTGGTAGTGAATCGATTCGTTGGCGTCGTTGAGCTTGACAGTTAGGTCAGACGAAACAGCTTGTTCTGCAGCATAACTGTATTCCGTCGTTGCTAAACAAAACGATTGATTGATGACCTTTTCCAATGAATCAGTGCTCGACCACCGCACGGGTTGCTGCAAGTTAATCGAGATAACATCAGGATAGTGATCCGATAGTTTCTTAAGGAATCGAAAGAGAAAACCACGACCAGCACTTTCATAGCCTTCAGTCGTTGAGCTTAGCACGAGGCGAGGATGCTTTTCGGCGACCTTCACGAGCACATGAGCGGGAACAGACGCTGCTTCATCAATCACCAACCATGTGCTGGGTTCGAGGTTTATTGTGAGTAACAGGTCGGGTGAAACAAATTCGATAGGACGCTGCTCAAGATGCTGAAAGACGCTGTGCGCCTGCTTTCTTGACGGCGCGCAGAGTACAAAGTCGGCCGTAGCTGGTGCATCTTTCATCCACAAACCGAGGAGGGTTGATTTTCCCCGTCCCCGCGGCGCTAAGATGACCGCAGCGATCGGCGACTTCAGAAATCCTTGGTTTAATGCGCTTAACGCTCGCGTTTGTTCGTCAGTGAGTTGAAAAGGGTGAGTCGTAACAGCACGAGGTGTACCGTCGCGGAATAGCGTCTCAGCTGGATAAACTTCTTTAGCGATTGCGAAGAAGCGCTGTATCGCAGGGGTTATTGAGTTTGCTAACCAAATCACTAACGTGCCACCAGCGACTAATGTTCCCGCTAGTGCGGCAATGGCGTTGGCATGGAAACTATCGCGACAGTCAAGCTCCACCCACGCAAACTCACGGCCCAAGTAGTGCCGGTAGTTTGCAATTTGTTCGCTGTTCAAACGCAAACAATCTGCGAGATCTGTGGTGTCAGATCCCTGATCAGGTTGCTGACGAAATGGCCCGTCGGTCTGGCGAATGATGAGTTGGCGGTCCGCTATGTTTGTCATTGGGCTCTTATTCAACGAGGACGTGCCGGTTTTTCCGATACATAAACAATAATTTGGCCACGAATGACGGCGTTGCCATCGTCTCGGTAACCGGTCACGTCGATGGCGACATCGCCTAGAGACCAAGCGTCGGCGGCTACTTCAGCAGTAATGCGAATGTCACTATTTGCTTTCGCGGTATATTCGACGTTCATGCCTTTTGGAATCCAACGCAGATGCTTTGGAATTGAGGCTTCGGCGACTGCACCCATGGCCATTTCGAGCCCATTACATAGAGCAATGGCGTGGACGGTACCAATATGGTTCTCGACGGATTTGCGCTTGCGGAACGTTAACTCACAAAAGCCCGGTCGTAACTCGGTGATCAGAGGCTTAATGGTGCGAAAGTAGGGAGCCTTGCGCGCAAACATTGCAGAAAAAATCTTTCGGCCAAAAGGCAGCTTTAACGTTTTCGCATACAGAGCAAGCAGGTAATTATTTGCCATTGAATATCTCATTTCGGTTCACAATGCATG
>JAMCRH010000243.1 GCA_023380515.1 Gammaproteobacteria bacterium
TATGCGCATTGACTTAGAAGCTCAGCAACTGGAAATTATTGAACATGTTGAAACCATTTATTATCCCCGTAACTCTAGCCGCTAGCCTTGTGTTAGTTCTGGCTTCCTTTACGAGCCAGGCTAAGCTGATGGCGCAGGAGACTGAGTCACGCTCGCAGCTGTCGCAGTTGCAACGTGACTTTGAAGAGCCCATTCAAATTCTTGCTGAGAATGACTTCCTTGACCTTGCCGCCAACGTCTATCGTGCTACCGGCAATGTGCGTATTAACCAAGGTACCCTGCGCATTACTGCGGATGAGCTTGAGGTAACCGGCTTTGAAGAGCGCGACGGTGAAGTCGAGCTGTTTATTCTGCGTGGCACACCAGCAACCTACCAACAAGAAATTGAGCCCGGTGTTTTAGTTGAAGCGCAAGCACACCTGATTGAATACAATGCTACCGAACGTACGCTGACACTCAGCACGTTAGCGGAATTGCGCCAAGACGGTAGCTTGGTGCGCGCGAATCGCATTTCCTACAATATTGAACTGCAGCAAGTTATTTCCGAGAGTGGCGACGGCACCGAGCAAGTCGAAACAATTTTGCGGCCACGTCAGCGTCAAAGTCAGAACCAAAACGGTAACGAGAACGGCAATTAACATGGCAACATTACGCGCAGAACACTTAGCGAAAGCATACAAAGGCCGTACCGTCGTTCGCGACGTCAGTATCGCCGTCAATGCAGGCCAAATCGTCGGCCTACTGGGTCCAAATGGCGCCGGTAAAACCACCACGTTTTATATGATCGTCGGGCTGGTCAACAACGACAAAGGCCATATTCGCCTTGACGACGAAGACATTACCTTACTGCCCATGCACGCCCGCGCGCGCAAAGGTATTGGCTACTTGCCACAGGAAGCTTCGGTGTTTCGTAAGCTGACCGTGCGCGACAATATCATGGCCATTTTGGAAACCCGCAGTGACCTTACCCCCGCTCAACGCGAAGAAAAACTTGATGAGCTCGTCAATGAATTTCACATTGGCCACATCGTCAATAGCTTAGGTATGAGCTTGTCCGGTGGTGAACGTCGCCGCGTGGAAATTGCCCGGGCACTGGCCGCTGAGCCAAAATTTATTTTGCTCGACGAACCATTTGCCGGGGTAGACCCAATTTCCGTGCTCGATATTAAAAAGATTATTCAGCAACTCAGCGACCGCGGCATCGGTGTTTTGATCACCGACCACAATGTCCGGGAGACCCTCTCCGTGTGCGAAACAGCTTATATCGTGAGCCACGGTGAACTGATTGCAACGGGCAACGCACAAGAGATTCTCGCCAACGAAACAGTAAAAGAAGTGTATTTAGGCGACCAATTCTCCTTGTAATTTCCGCAAAAAGACCAATGATATAAGTAAGAGCACAATTTAATATTCGCTCACTTGGTCGTTAAGGAACCCAAATCGCATTCATGAAACAAGGTCTGCAGCTTAAGTTTAGTCAAAACCTCACAATGACTCCGCAATTGCAGCAAGCCATTCGGCTCCTGCAGTTGTCTTCTCTGGAGTTACAAACCGAGGTGCAAGAAGCCTTAGAAGCTAACCCGCTGCTAGAACTACCCGAGCCCGACAGTCAGGACGAACAAGCGCCTTGGGACTCTCGAATTTCTGCGGGCACTTCGTCAAGTGCCGGCCAAGCCAACGAAGAAGACTACGTTTACCAAGGCGAAACCACCGAAAGCCTGCAAGATTACTTGCGCTGGCAAATGCGGCTGTCGCATTTCACGCCAACCGACGAAATCATCGCTGAAGCGATTATCGATGCCATCGACGACAATGGCTATCTGCAACAAACCCTCGAAGAAATTCACGCTGCCGTAATCAGTCAGGACGACGACATTAGTTTTGACGAAGTGGCAGTGACACTGAAACGCATTCAACACTTTGACCCGGTTGGCGTTGGCGCCCGCGGCGTTGGCGAATGTTTGCTGATACAACTGAACCAGCTACCAGCAGACACCCCTGTGTTAAGTGCTGCTAAGCTCGTGGTAAGCAAACACCTCGACCTCCTTGGCCGGCGCGACTACCGCACATTGGCGCGGCGCACCCGGTTGTCTGAAGGTAAGCTCAAAGACGTTCTCGATCTCATTCAAAAATTGAATCCACGCCCAGGCGAATGTTTCGGGGAACGCGAGTCCGACTATGTCATTCCCGATGTATTGGTGAGTAAACACAACGGCCGCTGGCGGGTTGCGTTAAATCCCAACGCCGCACCGAAATTGCGGATTAATAGTGCCTATGCTGATCTACCGCAAAGTCACTGTACGCAAGCCGATTCACAATATATCCGACAGCATTTACAAGACGCACGCTGGCTGATTAAAAGTATTGAAAGCAGAAATGAAACTTTATTGAAGGTTGCCCATTGTATCGTGCAACGACAACAGGCATTCTTTGAACATGGCCCAGAAGCAATGAAACCAATGATTCTGAGTGATGTCGCAGAAAGTATAGAGATGCATGAATCGACAATATCGCGTGTCACTACGCAAAAGTTCATGCATACCCCGCAAGGCGTGTTTGAGTTGAAGTACTTCTTCTCCAGCCACGTCAGCGGTGACAACGGGGACGATTTTTCATCAACTGCCATCCGAGCCTTAATTCGCAAGTTGGTGGCAGCGGAAAATCCTGCGAAGCCATTGAGTGACAGTAAGTTAGCTGCACTGCTCGGCGAGCAGGGAATACAGGTAGCAAGAAGGACCATTGCGAAGTATCGGGAATCACTCAATATCCCGTCTTCGAGCCAACGGAAGACTCTACTTTAACCACGTCAACAGAAGGAAGATGTGCTATGCAAATTAATCTAACTGGTCATCATGTAGATATTACTGACGCTTTACGTGAGTATGTTGATACTAAGTTCGCTAAGCTAGAGCGCCACTTCGACCATATCAACAACGTCTATGTCATTTTAAACGTTGAAAAATTAATGCAAAAAGCCGAAGCTACAGTTCACCTGAATGGCGGTGAAGTGTTTGCCACTTCGGAGCATCAAGACATGTATGCAGCCATCGACGCTCTGATTGATAAGCTCGATCGTCAAGTTATTAAACATAAAGAAAAACTGAAGAAACACTAAGGACTATGAACCTCAAAGAGATCCTAAGCCCGGACTGTACACGTGTCAGTGTCGCCGAGAGCAGTAAAAAACGCGTATTGGAATATATCAGCCAATTACTGGCGCCGAAATTAGCCGGCGTCAGTAAGAGCGATATTTTCGACAGCTTACTTCAACGCGAGCGTCTCGGCAGTACCGGGATAGGACTCGGCATTGCAATCCCGCATGGCCGGCTGGAAAATGCCGGCCAACCGGTTGCAGCGCTATTAACGCTTGCCGAACCGATTGATTTCGATGCCATCGACAATCAGCCGGTTGATCTCGTTTTTGCGTTACTCGTGCCAAAAGACAACCCAGAAATTCATTTGAAAACGCTCTCTGCTGTTGCTGAGCGTTTAAACAATAAGGACTGCTGTCGGAGTTTACGGCATGCCAGCAGCGACGCTGAGCTGCATGAACTCATGACACAGGATCCCGCACTATGCAGTTAATTGTGGTCAGCGGCCGTTCTGGCTCAGGAAAAACCGTCGCACTAAGAGCCTTAGAAGACCTTGGCTTTTATTGCGTCGACAACCTGCCGATGGCATTGCTGCCCACCCTGTTGCACTCTGTGTTTGGTCGCTTTGAAAACATCGCTGTCAGCATTGACGTGCGCAACCTCGAAGCCGACGTGAAAGACCTCAACGAAACCCTCGAATTTTTGCCCCACGACGTTAAAGCCGAAGTACTGTTTATTGACGCCAGTGACGAGACATTAATTCGACGTTACGGCGAAACCCGCCGAATGCATCCGCTGTCACATAATCAAGCGACATTAGCTGACGCAATCGCAACCGAGGGGCAACTTCTTGAGCCGCTTGCTGCATTAGCAACTTGGCGCCTTGATAGCAGCGAATTGAGTGTTCATGACCTGATTGAGCAAGTCAACGAGCGTGTACTGGGCCGCAGTGAAAACCAAATGATCTTAGTCCTCATGTCGTTTGGCTTTAAACACGGTTTGCCGACCACTGCCGACACGGTTTTCGATGCTCGAATTCTGCCCAACCCGCATTGGGAGCCTGAGTTGCGGCCTTATTCCGGCCTCGACGCGCCTGTGCAAAACTTTCTCCAACAGCAGCCCTTGGTGAGTAAGTTTATTCACCAAACTGAGACGTTTATTAGCACTTGGTTACCCTATTTCCAACGCAGTAACCGTAGCTATTTAACCGTTGCCATCGGTTGCACCGGTGGCCAACATCGCTCGGTGTACATCACCGAAACTCTTGCTGCACTATTGCAAAATCAACATGCCAAAATTCGTGTGAAACATCGCGAGCTTGAGCGTAAGAAGAATCAATAAATCGAGCTGTCCATGTCCATGACCGAAGTCTCTCGTACTGTCCTCATTCGCAATAAACTTGGCCTGCACGCGCGTGCCGCCACGAAACTGGCGAAACTCGCTAGCCAATTTGACGCCAAAATTACCATTGGACAAGGGGAAAAGTCGGTCGACGCGAGCAGTGTCATGGGCTTAATGCTGCTCGCCAGTCAGCAAGGTAAGGAAATTAGTGTTAAGGCTGTAGGTCCAGACGCCGAGCAAGCACTCGACGCTGTCACCCAATTGATTTACGACCGCTTCGACGAAGACGAATAAGCGGTCGAACGACAACGCCTAGACATCAACGCCTAGGCGCGCTGCCATTCTTTTGCAAACGTTATTTGCCAACGTTATTTACCAACGTTTTTTACCAACGTTTTTGCAAACATTACTGGCCAGCGACTTTCATTGCTGACACCAACACCGAACCACTTAACACACCGTGACGCGGGTCAACGTCGTCGCCAATCGCAACAATATTCGCAAACATATCCCGTAAATTACCCGCAACGGTCACTTCTGTAACCGGGAACTGAATTTCGCCGTTCTCAACCCAGAACCCAGCAGCACCGCGGCTGTAATCACCGGTCACCAAATTCACACCTTGGCCCATGAGCTCGGTCACGAGCAAGCCGGTACCCATTTGCTTGCACAGTGCATCGAGCCCTGCTGCAGTGTGATCAGCGTCGGCACGAATAAACCAGTTATGAATGCCGCCAGCATGTCCGGTACTCTGCATACCCAATTTCCGTGCCGCATAACTGGTAAGTAAGTACGTACTGACAACGCCATCATTAACGATGTCACGGGCTTCGGTACGCACCCCTTCGTGGTCAAATGGGGTCGTTGCTAAGCCACCGGCGAGCAATGGTTCTTCCTGAATGCTCAACCAGCTCGGAAACACTTGCTTACCAAGATGGTCGAGTAAGAAGGTACTTTTCCGGTACAAGTTACCACCGCTAATCGCCCCGGCGAACTGGCCAAATAAGTGATGAGCAAGGTCTCGATGGAAAATTACCGGCACTGTGCAGGTTGGCACTGAACGTGCACCTAAGCGCGCGACAGTGTTGGCCACCGCCTCGAGGGCAACCGCTTCGGGTGCCAATAAACGCTGCGGATCGCGAGCAATGGTGTAAGCATAGTCCCGCTCCATGACATCACCTTGCTTAGCTATCGGCATACAACTCAAACTCTGACGCGAACTCATGTAATGGCCGAGGAACTTATGGCTGTTACCGTAAACACGGAAACCACAGTGGCTACTGTAATGGGCGCCGTCTGAGTTAATAATGCGTTCGTCGGCATTGAGCATGGCCTGCTCACAAGCGAGCGCAACTTGCGTCGCGTGCTCGGGTGACTGTGGTGCCGGATAGAATAACTCAGGGTCGCTGTAGCCAAATGCCATCAGCTCTTTGTCGGCTAAACCGGCAGCAGGATCAGCCTCGGTCCAACGCGCAATGGCATCCGCTTTTTCCACCGTGGCGCGAATCGCCGCTGGTGATAAATCAGAGGTGCTGGCACTGCCTTTACTTTGCGAACCGTCTTTGTGACGACGATATACAGTAATACCCAGCGAGCCGTCTTGGTTAAATTCGACTGTTTCCACTTCCGCTAAACGGGTCGACACACTTAAACCACGACTATGAGAAATTGCACATTCTGCGGCACTGGCGCCAGCTTTTTTCGCTTGCTTCAGCGCTTCTTCAACTGCGTCCACAGCGCGCTCTAAGTCCGGCTGCAATTGCTCTTTTGCCGTAATTTCAGGAATCGTTACTTCTTGTGTCATGAAATAGCCTTTTAGTTGTTAATCGCACGCCGATACCACGGCAGCGCAGATCCTGATAAACTAGTGCGTATGAATTAGGCATAATGAACGAATACGTGGATACCTTCATGCAATACGACGATCAGGACGAATTTTCATCTGCTGATGATTTCAGCAAAACCCAGTTAAAGCGCGAAGCCGCTGCCATGCATGATCTCGGCGTGAAATTGGTGAATATGGGCAGCAATACCCTCAAGCAACTGCCTCTCGATGAAGAGTTGCTCACCAATATCAAACTGGCTCAAAAAATTGCCAACAAGCGCGAAGGTTATCGTCGACAGCTGCAGTACTTAGGAAAGTTACTGCGTCAACGTGACACCGACGACTTGCTTCTTGCAATCGACAAAATCGAAAACCGTGCGCTTTACGAGGCTGCTCATTTCCATGCTCTGGAGCAATGGCGCGACCGCATTTTGCAACAAGGCGACGATGGTGTTCAGGCCTTTTTAGACCAGTATCCGCATGCGGATCGTCAGCAGTTACGCCAGTGGGTTCGCCAAGCGAAGAAAGAGCAAGAACAAAATAAACCACCAGCGGCTGCACGCGCTTTGTTTAAATATATCCGCGGCGTTACCGAAACCACCGCGTCATAAGTTTATTCAGTACCACCAACGGTCATGGCATCAATTTTTAAGGTTGGCTGACCAACGCCAACGGGCACGCTTTGACCGTCTTTGCCGCAAACGCCGATGCCTGTATCGAGCGCCAAATCATTACCAATCATCGACACTCGCGCCATTGCTTCTGGGCCGTTGCCAATTAAGGTGGCGCCTTTTAATGGCGCGGTGATTTTCCCGTCTTCAATTAAATACGCTTCCGACGCCGAAAACACAAACTTACCGGAAGTGATATCGACCTGACCACCGCTAAATTGCGGTGCGTAAATGCCTCGCTTCACAGACGCGATAATCTCGTCCGGCGCATGATCACCACCGAGCATATAAGTGTTGGTCATTCTTGGCATCGGTAAATGCGCATACGACTCACGACGGCCGTTACCGGTTGCCGCAACACCCATAAGGCGAGCATTGAGCTTGTCTTGCATGTATCCGACTAAGCGCCCGTCCTCGATCAGAACGTTATGCTGGGTTGGCGTACCCTCGTCGTCCACTTGCAGTGAACCTCGGCGATTTGCCAAGGTGCCGTCATCAACAATAGTGCACCCTTTCGCCGCCACTTGCTCACCAATCCGCCCCGCATAAGCCGACGAGCCTTTACGGTTAAAGTCACCTTCTAAACCATGGCCGACCGCTTCATGCAATAAAACACCCGGCCAGCCTGAGCCCAACACCACAGGCATGCTGCCTGCCGGTGCTGGTTTTGCTTCGAGCATAATTAACGCTTGGCGCACCGCTTCATCAACAAAGCTTAAGTAACGCGGCTGTTCGTTCTGCGAGTCATGTTGATCAAGCCACACTGGCTCGAAGAAGTACTGATAGCTGACACGGCCACCACCGCCTGAAGAACCGCGTTCACGCCGACCGTTTTGCTCAGCCAACACACTACAATTCAGACGCACTAATGGCCGAATGTCGGTCGCCAACGTGCCGTCAGTTGCCGCCACTAGAATATGCTCGTACACACCGGTTAAGCTGACCGTTACTTCCTGAATGCGGGGGTCTGCTTTGCGAGCGTGTTTATCCATGGCTTGCAACAAAGCAATTTTCTTACTTTCGCTGAGGCTGCTGAGCGGGTTCTCGG
>JAMCRH010000244.1 GCA_023380515.1 Gammaproteobacteria bacterium
GCCCCGATATTGGGCTTGGCTGCGGTGAAGAATCATGGCTAAGGCGTCAACGCGTTCGCCGTTAATCATGATATCTACGCGCACCATGTCAGATTCTTCAAAACGCTTAAAGTGGTACCGGGCCTCAATAAAATCGATTTACCGCAAGCTGAACCTGAACGCGTTGCCCAAGAGATTGAAGACATTGTTGGTATTCAAGCCATCGACGCAGTTCGTTGTTCAGCGAAAACCGGTGTTGGTATTGAAGATGTACTCGAACAAATCGTCAAACAAATTCCACCGCCGCCCGCTGATGCGGATGATGACGCGCCATTGCGCGCTCTGATCATGGACTCTTGGTTTGACAACTACCAAGGTGTTGTTTCTTTAGTCCGGATCAAACAAGGTGTATTGCGTTCTGGCGAAAAAATGAAAGTCATGTCGACGGGGCAAGATCATATTGTCGATAAAGTTGGTATTTTTACGCCGAAACAGGTTGATACCGGTGTGTTACGTGCCGGTGAAGTAGGCTACGTCATCGCGGGTATTAAAGAGATTCACGGTGCACCAGTGGGTGATACGCTGACTCATGCGAAGCGTCCAGCCGAGAAGCCAGTCCCGGGCTTTAAGAAAGTACAGCCGCAGGTTTATGCGGGCATGTTCCCAATTTCATCTGACGACTATGAAAGTTTCCGCGATGCCTTGGACAAACTGAGTTTGAACGATGCCTCGTTGTTCTTTGAGCCAGAGAACTCGGGTGCTTTAGGCTTTGGTTTCCGTTGTGGTTTCCTAGGCATGTTGCACATGGAGATCATTCAAGAGCGCTTGGAACGTGAATACGATATCGACTTAATCACTACGGCACCAACGGTTGTGTATAAAGTTGAAACCACCAAAGGGGAAACCCGCATGGTGGACAATCCGGCGTACCTGCCAGCGGTGAATGATATTCAAGCGATTTATGAGCCAATCGTTGAAGCCAACATTCTTGTGCCACAAGAGCATGTGGGTAATGTCATTACGCTCTGTATTGAAAAGCGCGGTACGCAAACCAATATGGTGTATCACGGGAAACAAGTTGCATTAACCTATGAAATTCCGATGGCCGAAGTGGTCATGGACTTCTTTGATCGTTTAAAGTCAACCAGTCGCGGTTACGCATCGCTTGACTACCACTTTAAGCGTTTTGAAGAATCTGACATGGTGCGCGTAGATATCATGATTAACGGCGAACGCGTTGACGCCTTAGCCATGATTCTTCACCGCAGCCAAGCCCAATATCGGGGCCGTGAAGTGGTCGACAAAATGCGCGAGCTGATTCCACGACAGATGTTCGATATTGCGATTCAGGCTGCCATTGGTAACCACGTTATTGCTCGTAGTACCGTGAAACAATTACGCAAAAACGTGACCGCCAAGTGTTACGGTGGTGATGTGAGCCGGAAGAAAAAGCTGTTACAGAAGCAGAAAGAAGGTAAGAAGCGGATGAAACAGCTAGGAAACGTGGAAGTTCCGCAAGAAGCGTTTTTAGCCGTTCTAAAAACGGGTAAATAAGCGTGACTTAACCCGGTTCGAACAAGCCGGGTTTTCACTTTAAAGGGAAGAGCTGATGACAACCTATTATTTCTCCTTAGTTTTGGTCATTGCCACTGTGCTTACCGGCATTATTTGGGCAATTGACCATTGGCTCTGGAAGCCGAAGCGCCAAGAAAAGATTGCGACGGCAGAGCAACAAGCTGGGGTGAAACTAGACGAGGAAGCGGCTCAACGCCTAGCGCCGCAATCGGCTTTGGCTGATTTCTCGCAGGCAGCGTTTCCAGTGCTGCTTGTCATTTTAGTTCTCCGCTCGTTTGTGTATGAACCATTTCGAATTCCGTCGGGCTCGATGTTGCCAACCTTGCTCGTTGGTGACTTCATTCTCGTCGAAACATTCCGCTACGCTTTGAGTGACCCAATTCAGCGCCATGAGTTTCTCAATACAGGTCGGCCTGAGCGCGGGGATGTTGCCGTCTTTAAATACCCGATTGACCCAGAAGTTGACTATATTAAACGAGTCATTGGCTTGCCGGGTGACCGTGTCGTCTATCAGGACAAAACGTTTTATGTACAACCTGCATGTTTTCAGCAGTGTGATGGTATTGAACGGATTGAGCTCAGACAAGAGTTAATCACGAGTGGCGACTTTTATCGCCAAAATACGCCACTGCAACGCTATCGCGAAACCAGCAGTGAGAGTGACTATGAAATTCTCATCGATCCGTCGCGGAATATCGTTCCGCAAGGGATTCAATGGGACGTGCCGGAAGGGCATTATTTCTTCGTTGGCGATAATCGTGATAACTCACTTGACTCGCGCTACTGGGGAATGGTGAACGAAGACTTATTAGTTGGCCGTGCCGTATTTGTGTGGTTGAGTTTGGAGTTTGAACGGAGTTCTGACAGTTGGTTGCCGAGCTGGGTGCCGAGTCGCATTCGCTTCGATCGTTTAGGGAGAATTCAGTGAGTTTAACAGCAACCGACTTTAAGAAAATTGAAAAGCGAATTGGTTACACGTTTAATAATCGCGATTTATTAGTCCAAGCGTTAACTCACCGCAGTGCCAATGACAGACATTATGAGCGCTTGGAGTTTCTTGGCGACTCGATTCTTTCTGTGGTGATTGCGGAGGCTTTGTATCACCGATTCCCGAAATCCCCAGAAGGGGAGCTCAGCCGGATGCGGGCGACCTTAGTTTGTGGCCAGATGTTAGCGAAAATTGCGCGACAGTTCGAGCTTGGCCCGTTTTTACAGTTAGGTCCAGGGGAGCTCAAAAGCGGCGGCTACCGTCGTGACTCGATTTTATCGGATGCGGTTGAAGGAATTATTGGCGCAATTTTTCTCGACAGTGATATTAC
>JAMCRH010000245.1 GCA_023380515.1 Gammaproteobacteria bacterium
TGTTGCTCTCGCTGCAAGCGGTCGACCTAGCAGTTGGCCGTGTGGTCGATGCCCTTCAACGTCATGGTGGTGAGTGCTTAATTACTGCTGACCACGGTAATGCGGAGCAAATGAACGATCATCAAACAGGTCAGTCGCACACCGCTCACACCAGTAACCTTGTCCCCTTTATTTATGTTGGCCGAGAAGCCGAGCCAGTCAGTGGTGGCGCCTTATCAGATATCGCACCAACCATGCTATCGTTACTCGGTATGGAGACACCGCCAGAAATGACAGGTAAAGTACTGATGCGGATTAAAAACTAAAATAACAACAAGGCAAGGACACCCATGCACCCTACCGGTACGCACGCAAATGGCAAGCAACGCGCGAGTCTCCTTATTGCGTTGTTGTGCTTGCTTGCAACCGCGAGTGTCTGGGGTACTTCAGCAAGCTTTGCCAACGACCCGCGCGCAGAACAAGCGCGGGCCGAACAACAACTTGCTGCCCTGCAACGCGAAATTCAACAACAACGGCGCGCAATCGAGCGCCGCCAAGAACGGCTATCGCGTACCGAACGAGAACTTCGTGACCTCGAAACCAAGGTTCAGCAAGCCAGTCAAACCTTGCGCCAAACCGAACTTCGAGTCGCCCAAGTGGAAGGCCATATTCTCGAACTTGAGAACGAACAAGAGCGTTTGCAGGGTGAGGTGACAACACAAGCGAACTTGCTCGCCGATCAAATTGAGTCCGCCTATCGCAATGGCGACGAAGGCTTTCTGAAAATGTTACTCAACCAGCAAAGTCCAGCTAAATTTGAGCGCATGTTAACCTATTATGAATTCCTCAATGACGCGCGTCTTGCTGAACTCGAAAAACTACACGCCTTAGAAACTCAACTTGAACAGGTGAAAGCGGACGTTGAGCAGCAACGCCAAACCTTAGCGCGCACCTTTGAGCAGCAGCGGCAACAGCGGGAAACCTTGGCGAAACAGCGCCAAGAACAACAGCAATTGGTCGCCCGCTTGCAGCGAGAGCAACAATCTGACGAAGCCAATTTAGCAGCCATGCTCCGCAACGAAAAGGAACTTAATGACTTGCTGGCAGCACTGCAGCAAATCTTGGCGCAACAAGGCATTCAACTCGATGGCCTCGCCAAACTGCGCGGCCAACTGAATTGGCCGGTCACTGGCACACTACGGCATAGCTTTGGTCAGCAACGCAGTGGGCAAGTACGTTGGCGCGGCGTGGTTATGAATACGGAGTTAGAAGCGCCGGTACGGGCGATTGCTGACGGCCGCGTTATTTACTCCGACTGGTTGCGTGGTTTCGGCATGGTGGTGGTCATTGACCATGGTGAACACTATATGAGCCTTTACGGCTACAATCAGGCCTTACTGAAAAACGTTGGCGAGCCGGTACGCGCCGGTGAAGTGATTGCCTTGGCCGGGCAAAGTGGCGGCCAACGCGAAGCAAGTTTGTATTTTGAAATTCGCCATCAAGGCAATCCAATTAACCCAGCGCCATATATGCGGCGGTAATTTTGCGCCCTCAGCGTTTTGGGGTTGCCGTTACTTGTTCTAGCTCTGCAATTAAAATCAATGCTTCAGCGCGTGTTTGGCCGCAGACGTATTCTTGAGCGGTAAACTCATCGCAAACCTTCGGCCGTTCTGGTTGACCGAAAATCCGACATAAGTTCTTCTCATCCAGTTGGACGCAGCGAGTATTCGCTGGCTTGCCATTTGGCATTCCAGGAATTGGACTCGAAATAGACGGTGCAATACAACAAGCGCCACAACCAACACGACACTGCAAATGAACGATCCTCAAAATGATCGCCGAGCACGATACGGCGACGAAAAATAAACAAGCCAGCACGGCGGCTGGCTTGAGAGATGTTTTACACGAGTCACACTCGTTAAATTGCAGCAATCAACCTTATTGCATTGCGCTACGCAGCTTCTTCATCGCGTTTGCTTCAAGCTGACGAATACGCTCCGCCGACACTTGGAAGGTTTCAGCTAAATCATGCAAGGTCGCTTTGTTGCCGTCGTCCAACCAGCGCGCACGAATAATTGCTTGGCTTCGCTCGTCGAGGCTAGACAATGCATGAGCTAAACGACGGTTCGCTTGCGCTTCCCAATCTTCCGCTTCAACAGTGGCAGCGACATCAGATGCTTTGTCTTCTAAGTACTGTGACGGTGCAAATACAGTTTCGTTGTCGTCATTGTCATCCACACCGGCGTCGAATGCTGCGTCGTGTGCGCTCATGCGCGATTCCATTTCCAATACTTCCGAGCTGCTCACGCCAAGCTCTTGCGCAACTGTATTCACCTCGTCGTGGGTAAACCAGCCAAGACGCTTTTTCGCTTTGCGTAAGTTGAAGAATAATTTGCGCTGCGCTTTGGTTGTGGCAACTTTCACGATTCGCCAGTTCCGTAACACATATTCATGAATTTCTGCTTTAATCCAGTGCACGGCAAACGACACGAGACGAACGCCCACGGTTGGGTCGAAGCGTTTTACCGCCTTCATCAAACCAATGTTGCCCTCTTGGATAAGGTCGGCTTGCGGCAAGCCATACCCTTGATAGCTACGAGCAACATGAACCACGAAGCGCAAATGCGACATGATTAACTGTCTCGCAGCTTGTAAATCGCCGTTTTGTTGCAAACGCTCAGCCAGTGATTTTTCTTCTTCTGCACTGAGCATCGGGATGCTATTCACCGATGAGATATAGGCTTCTAAGCTTCCCGTACGAGGAACCATTAAGGCCATTGATTCAGTATGTGCAGTCATTTACTTCCCTCACTTCAAGCGAACCGATTCTATATTTCACAGACAAATGCTTTCAGTTAATTCTTTCAAAACAAGTTTAGGTCGTTGTTTTAATTGCCATTTGGCAGCTGAAACTGAGACCACAAAAGCACTAAAAAGTTCCGTAAAATGTGTTCTCCATAGCACTTCCGGTGCGTCAAACAGTCCTTCATTCTAACAAAGAAATTTACCCTTGCAAGCCACTTATACACGAACGATGTAACGAATTGATGACAGTGCGATTTTACGTCGGTTCAATGGCTGCAACATGACGACGAACGGCAATCCAAGACCCAAGCAAACCAAGAATAATCGCCACCAACCACAGGACCATCATCTCGTTAAATCCCAGCCCTGCTAAACGGAAACTACTGTCATACAAAGCCGTCAACTGCGCAACTGAGGCGCTAATCCACCACACCATTAAAGTGGTGCTGATCCAAGCGATGACGCCACCGATGACGCCATACCAAAAACCAGTGTAAAGAAATGGTCGCTGAATATAGGCGTTCGTCGCACCCACTAGCTTCATAATCATAATTTCGTCGCGGCGATTCAGAATCGCCAAGCGAATGGTATTGCCAACAATCAATACGACCGCCAGCGACAGTAAGATCGCCAAGGCCGCTAAACTGTTCTCCACCACACTCACAATCGCCTGCAAACGCTGGAGCCATTGCAAGTCGAGACGCGCCGATGACACTTCTCGCTCTTGCTCAAGTACAGTTAACAGCCGCTGTGCACGCTCATAACTGCGAAACTCACTGACGGGAACAACAATCAGCACATCAGGCAGCGGGTTTGTTTGTAAATAATCAATCGCACTGCCAAACCCAGAGCTTTCGCGGAATTCTCGTAAGCCGGTTTCACGGTCTATCAATTGCACCGACTCAACTTCATTCATGAGCCGCACGCGCTCGCGGAACGACTGCAACTCTTGGGTTTGTAAGTCTTTGCGCAAGAACAAACTAATTTCCGCGGCTTGGTCCCATTCACCGGTGGCCAGCTGGGCATTCTTAACCACGACATACAGCGTTGCTGGCAAGGTCAGACTTAAGCCGAGCACCGCAATTGTCATCAAGGATGCCCATGGCGTACGACTGAGTTCACCGAGGCTACCAATACCCTGTTGCAAATTAGTCACAAAAAACATCACGACTCGGCGCCACAAGGAAATTTTCACGCTGCGCGCACCGCTACTCTGCTTTTTGCTCGAACCGCTGCTGATTAATCCCATGACGGCATCTCCTCATCGAGCGGGTCGAAATGGCTACCAGCCAAGCCGTCATCAATCATGAAACCGTCTTTCAACACTAAGTTACGGTGACGCATCCGCGCCACTAAGGCTAAATCGTGGGTCGCAATCAGTACCGACACGCCGACCTGGTGCAATGACTCAAATAATTGCATGATTTCTAACGAGAGTTTAGGGTCGAGATTACCGGTTGGCTCATCCGCGAGAAGCAAAGGTGGTTTATTCACGATGGCTCGGGCAATGCCAACCCGTTGTTGCTCACCACCAGACAACATAATCGGAAATTTACGTTCATGCCCGCGTAAGCCAACTTTGTCGAGGGCCGCTTGCACGCGCTTTTTTGCTTCAGCTTGCGTGTATCCTTCGATATATAAAGGCAAGGCGACATTATCGAAAACCGTTTTATCCATAAGCAGGCGATGGTCTTGGAAAATCATGCCGATGTCGCGGCGCAAGTAAGGGATTTGCCGGCTTTTTATTTTATTTAAGTCATGACCATTAATGAGGACACGACCCAGCGAAGGCCGCTCCATGAGCGCAACCAAGCGCAATAAGGTACTTTTACCGGCGCCCGAATGGCCAGTAAGGAATGCGAGTTCGCCAGGCGGCAATTCAAAGGTCACCTTTTTCAGTGCCTGAAAGCCACCTGGGTAGGTTTTACTAACTTGCTCAAAGCGGATCATTGGCGACATGGCCTCTTATTGTTATTGCGCTTTAGCACGAGGGCGCGAACAGCGTCCGCACCGCTCTCGAATTTTTCGCCGTACGTTAACTCTGACTGATTTCCTGTTGATTAAACAGTGCATCAACAAACTCATTCGCTTCAAACGGACGCAAGTCTTCAAGTGACTCGCCCACACCGATGTAACGAATTGGAATCTTAAACTGGTCGGCCAGCGCAAAAATCACACCACCTTTCGCCGTACCATCGAGCTTAGTCATCACCAACCCGGTTACGCCAACCGCCTCATTAAACAACTTAGCTTGGCTAATGGCATTCTGACCTGTGCCAGCGTCGAGGGTCAAGAGCACTTCGTGCGGCATGCTGTCGTCGAGCTTTTTCATCACGCGAGTAATTTTCTTCAGCTCTTCCATTAAGTTGGCTTTGTTCTGCAGACGACCAGCCGTATCAGCAATTAATACATCGACTTTGCGTGCTTTTGCTGCTTGTACCGCATCGAAAATAACCGACGCACTGTCTGCGCCTGTATGTTGTGCCACCACAGGGATTTTATTGCGCTCACCCCAGACTTGCAGCTGCTCCACCGCCGCCGCACGGAAGGTGTCACCCGCAGCGAGCATGACCGACTTGCCTTCATTTTGGAACTGACGCGCAAGCTTGCCTATGGTTGTGGTTTTACCCACGCCATTTACACCCACCATTAAAATCACAAACGGGCCATTGCCTTGGTTAATAGTTAGTGGTTGCGACACTGGCTGCAGCAGCTCTGCCATATCGTCTTTCAATTTCGTGTACAGCAAATCTGCGTCTTTCAACTCTTGACGCGAGGCATGCTCCGTCAAATCGTCGATAATCTTGGTGGTTGTGGCCACTCCGACGTCAGCCATTAATAAATGCGTCTCTAAGTCTTCAAACAGGTCGTCATCGATTTTCTTACCCACGAACAAGTTTGCAAGGCCAGACCCAAGCGAACTTGAAGTTTTTTGCAAGCCTGCACGCAGTCGCTGCCACCAGCTCTTCTTCTCTGGACGCTCTGCGGTTTCCGCGGAAACGCTTGGCACGGGTTCTGGCGCTGGTTCGGACGTGGGTTCTGGCGCAGGTTCTGGCTGATAATTCGCAGCGACGCCTGCAGCCGACTCTTGCATTGCCGTCGCGGCATCATCCACCGCCGAAGGTAACTCGTTTTTGCGCTCGTTCGCGGTGATCGCAGGCTCTTGTGCCTGAGCTGAAGGCTCTTGCCCAACCTGCTCTTCGCTTTCTGTCAGCGTCGACTCGTCACTAGCCGGTGAATCAGTCGGCTGTTCGTCGTTCTTTTTACGACCAAATAAAGAGGAAAAAAATGAACCTTTCTTTGCCATGTGCAACTTCTTCTCATACTCATTCTGATGACCAAATATACTATCACGAGCGCACCTTGATGTGTACGTGCGGATCACGGCGAAGCAGAGAGAAAAATGACAGTTTAGTGGTCAACAGGCTACAATAGCCGCGATTCCAACCGAGTACAGAAAGGCAACTGTGAAGAAAACCAACCCACGCACAACCAGTAAAATCGGACAAATCCGTATCATCGGTGGCCGTTGGCGTGGCCGCAAGCTAGCCGTTGCCGATTTGCCCGGCTTACGGCCGACCACGGATCGGGTGAAAGAAACCGTATTCAATTGGTTGCAGTTTGAATTGCAGCAGGCACGGGTGCTCGACGCGTTCGCTGGTACCGGCAGTTTAGGCCTAGAAGCCTTGTCGCGTGGTGCCGAGCAAGTGACTTTTATTGAGAAATCACCGCAAGCAGCCAAACAGTTGCAGCAGAATTTAGCGGTGTTGCAGGCACAAACGAATAGCCAAGTGATCATTGCAGATGCGAATCAAGCCCTGAGTCACTTGCCTGTTCAATCCGCACAGGACGCATTTGATGTAATTTTTCTCGACCCGCCTTTTGGTCAGAATTTGCTGCAGCCCTGCTTGCAACTCATCAGTGAGCGTCAATTAAGCAAACCCGGCAGCTTTATCTACATTGAAACCGAAAAAGACTTAGACTATACCACGCCACCGGACTGGACGCTGCACCGCGAAAAGCAAGCAGGCCAGGTGCTCAGTCGACTGTATATAACAGGTGCATACGACGAGAAAGAACAAGAGAAAGAAGAAGAGGAACCGCTATGAAGTATGTGATCTTAATCGGCAAAGTCGTGTTTACCGGCATTTGGGTGTTTTTAATCGGCGCACTGTTCTTTGCCTCAAGCAAAGGCCAAGTGGCTTTATTCTCGTTGTTGTTGATGATTTTAAGCGTACTGCATGTATTGCAGGTGTTTATTTTTTATTCGGCCTTCCACCAACCGCTGAAAGACAAAGGCTTGGCGGTCGGCGGAAAAGACTATGTGGCCATCTTCTTTTTTGGTGTCATCGGCTGGCTGATGGCATTGCAAAAACGCAATCAATTGGGCAATCAAGGCAAGGCCTAAAGCCCCAAATTCGACATCCCCTCTTCGCGGGCAATGGTACGCATTTCCCGCACAGTTTCTTTGTCGACATCACCCACTTCTTCAAGAAAATCTATCATGGCTTGCTGAATATCAATTTCGTAGGCCATCAAAGGGTGCTGCTCGATTTCAACTGCCCGCACGCCTGCGTCCTCAATTTCCGCCAACTCACCAAGCTCAAGATAGTGCGCGACCGAACCTTGGGATATTTTCGCAACATCTAAACACGGTGCAGGTTCTCGGTCGTCCAAACCTTGCAACAGCGAACTGAGTGCCGTGCAAGCAGCGATGGCCGGAAACATACCAAGAACATCGAAATCTTGCTCATTTGGAGTGACTTCTTCGAGCTTTTCTTGCCACCGTTGCCAATCACTGCCTTTGTTCACCGCCAATTTGTCCCATGCCGCATTTAATGCACCACGCAACACTTTACTGTCACCATTGCCGGTGGTCTCCGCAAAGCGGTCATAATTCGGCAACATCCGTTCACACAAGTACGCTGCGAGTGCCGCTTGCTGGCGGTAGTCAAGGGCGCGAATACGCTGAAAGGTTGTCTTCTTAGCCATTTAAAAGCCCCGTTTGTTCAATGTAAGCGACGATGCCGTCGAGGAACATTTGCACCGCAATCATGACAAGTAAGAGACCCATCAAGCGCTCGACCGCGTTCAAACCGCGTTGACCCAGTGCCCGCAAGACAAAGTTACTAAACAATAGAATCGTTGCTGAGATTGCCCACGCTGACACACTCGCCAAGGTCCAATCAAACATACGGTCTGGGGACTGGCTCGCGAGTAAAATGAGTGTTGCAAGCAATGACGGGCCGGAGATCAACGGAATCGCCAACGGTACAATAAACGGCTCGTCGCCAGCTGGTAAACCCAGCACCCCACCCGGCTGTGGGAAAATTAAGCGCAGTGCAATAATGAAAAGAATGATACCACCGGCAATGGTGACTGCTTCTTGGCGCAAGCCTAACGCATCAAGCAAGGCACTACCGAGGTACAAGAACAACAGCATAAAGAATAGCGCGAATAGCAACTCACGAATGAGCACTTTACGGCGACGTTTTGGGTCCACATGGCGCAACACCGAAATAAAAATCGGCAAGTTCCCGAGTGGGTTCATAATTAACAGCAACGTAATCGTAGCGGTTAACGTGTCCATGTGTGCTCCTTAAACAAAACTGGCCTGCTAACAGTAAGTTATTGTACTCTAGAAGCATACTTTACGGCCAGTTTAGCGGAGTTTTTATTGTGACCGGATGGCAGAACCTTGCTGGTAGCGACGCCCTGAACCTTGCTTTTATTCAGCGAGCCGACAAATTGATCGCGCCGTATATCGTGCAAACACCGGTGTTAACCAGCCCTGTCCTCAATGAAATGGCCGGCGCTGAGCTGCATTTTAAATGTGAAAACCTACAACACACCGGCGCGTTTAAGTTTCGTGGCGCCATGCATGCACTGCTCCACTTAACCGCAGAAGAACGTGCCAAGGGCGTATTTACTGTTTCATCAGGGAACCACGGTGCCGCACTTGCTGCAGCCGGTCGCCAACTTGGTATCCCTGTGCGCGTTGCTGTGCCAAACAATGCGCCAGCGATCAAAAAACAAAATATTGCCCGTTCCGGCGCCTTAATCACCGAGATTGAACCCGGCATGGCGGCACGGGAAGCAATCGTGCAGCAATGGCGTGAGGAAAGTGGCCTGCCCTTTATTCCGCCTTACGATCATCCCCATATTATTGCTGGTCAAGGCACTGCTGCATTGGAGCTTTTGAAAGTGGTACCGGAATTAGATGTGCTGCTAACACCACTCGGGGGTGGTGGCCTGCTCTCCGGTAGCGCCATGGTTGCGCACAGCCAAGGTATAGCCGTCTATGGGGTCGAGCCCGAGCTCGCCAGTGATGGCGCTACCTCGCTACAACTTGGTCAAATCCAACCTGCGATGCCACCACGGAGTATTTGTGACGGACTCCTGACCAGCTTGGGGCAGCATACCTTTGCGGTGATTCAAGAGCGCGTCACCGACATTCTTGTCGTCAGTGAGCAAGAGGTGGTCGACGCCATGCAATTGATTTGGCAACATCTGCATTTGGTTATTGAACCTTCGTCTGCCACGGTTTTTGCAGCTGTATGTAAATATCGAGAACGCTTTCATGGCCAGCGCCTAGGCCTCATTCTCAGTGGTGGCAATGTCGCTGTCGACCAACTGCCATGGCCGGTTCAACGGCTACAGTTCAACACG
>JAMCRH010000246.1:0-999 GCA_023380515.1 Gammaproteobacteria bacterium
GTCATCTGCCAATACATAGGCAGCTTGCCGTAATTGTTCGTCACGATAATCGATGACTTGCGTCAGGACTCGTTCACTTACCGCTAACTCACGATCCGTGTGAACAGTAATGCTTTGGTTCGTCGCAAACACAATGGCCACAACTACAACAAAAAGAGCGGCAGCAATGCAGCTTGCGATAAGAAGGAGTAAACGGGTCCGAAAATTAATGACCACGCTGCAATCTCCTGCGAAAACGCGACTCTAATTCCGATTCTTCGCGAGCGGGAGGTGCTTCAATTGCGATGCGAAAAGGCTCTGTTAAACCAACCTCAGTAAGTGCTATTGGCGCTAAACCGGCCGCGGCCATCCAAGGGTGCCAGAGATACCAGCCCGCAAATCCCTCGAGCATCGACAAATCAATACTCCCCTCGTGATCACTTTCGTAAAATCGGCCGGAACTACTGACAATAATATGACCAATCATGTCATCGTGAATATTACAGCCAACAACGATGTAGCCAGCATTCGGAAAGTCGATGGTTGGTGCGGTACTATTGCCGTAAAGTTCCAAGTCAAAAGATCGTGCCGTTGAAAAGGAAAAGACATGATGACGGATAGAGTCACTGTTGGGGAACTTTACCGTGTCACCGGCTTGGATCATCAATACCGCTGGTACGAATTGCCGTTGCACTTGGTCCATAATATGCTCGACCTGGACTGTATTCTCGGCACTCGGCGAAGTATCAAACAAGACTGCACCGACTAAGGGGTCATTGTTCGCATCAAGCAGTTGCAACTGTGAGCTATACTTTTGGTTCTCAGGCGGGTTCGCAAGTGCAGTTAAAGCAGATACAGGTTCAGAAACGAGAAACAGAGCGAGCACAAACGCAGCAGCGGTTAATTTCTTCAAATAATTGCACTCCGAGGTCAACAAAACGCTCACACGTTTCTTAAAACATTATGTGATAAGCTAAATGCAAATGCCTGTAGACTGCAAATAATTCTTTTTCCTATTTT
>JAMCRH010000246.1:1009-2559 GCA_023380515.1 Gammaproteobacteria bacterium
CGACGAACCAAAGCATTATTCAACGGAGTAAAGGTGACATGGCTGAGAAATTTCGAACTGAAACCGACAGTATGGGTAACGTTGAAGTCCCTTTTGATGCGCAGTGGAGTGCGCAAACCCAGCGCGCAATCAATAACTTTAAAATCAGTGGGCTTACTCTACCGTTTGCATTTATTCGCGCTGTTGCATTAATTAAATATTGTGCTGCCGAAGCAAACAGTGAGCTCGGTTTACTCAGTCAAAAGAAAGCCGACGCCATCATGCAGGCGGCGCTTGAAGTTTTTGAAGGCCGTTGGCAAAACCAATTTCCAGTTGATGTGTTTCAGACGGGCTCGGGTACCAGCACAAACATGAACGTGAATGAAGTGTTGGCCAATCTTGCTAAACGAAATTCTGGTGTGGAAGTACACCCGAATGATGACGTCAATTTAGGCCAAAGCAGCAACGATGTCATTCCAACTGCGATTCAAGTGAGTGCAGCTCGTCGAATCCAACGCAAACTATTGCCGGCAATGGCTCGCTTGCGTAAGACCATTCAACAGCAAGCTCAAGCGCATCAAGCGACCGTAAAGACCGGTCGCACCCATTTAATGGATGCTATGCCATTAACGCTTGAGCAAGAATTAATGGCTTGGGATGCGCAACTTGAGCAAGCCCAACAGCGCTTAGAAGCGATATTGCCGCAGTTATATAGTTTGCCACAAGGTGGCACAGCAATTGGCACAGGCATTAACGCACACCCTGATTTCGCTGCCCTATTTTGTCAGTCGATGGAGAACTTTACTGAGCTCCCCTTCACTAGCGCTACCAATAAATTTGCTGGCATTGCCGGTCAGGATGTTGCCGTTGCCACCGCTGGTATCATGAGCTCTGTGGCGACCGTGATGATGAAAATCGCCAATGACTTACGCTGGATGAATTCTGGTCCACTCGCTGGCTTAGGTGAGATTAGTTTGGCGCCACTGCAGCCTGGCTCGAGTATTATGCCTGGGAAAGTCAATCCGGTGATTCCGGAAGCAGTTGCCATGGCCTGTGCACAAGTATTTGGTAATCAAACAACCATCAACGTCGCTGGTCAAAGTGGTAATTTCCAACTCAATGTGATGCTCCCTGTGATTGCCTATAACCTTTTGCAAAGCATCGAACTCATGTGGAAGAGCGCCAACACACTTGCTGAGCAATGTATTGCTGATTTTACTGTAAACCACGAGCAACTGAATGCTGCACTTGCACGTAACCCAATTCTAGTCACCGCACTCAATCCAGTGATTGGATACAATCAAGCGGCGGCAATCGCCAAAACAGCTTATCAAGAAAATCGACCTATTCTCGAAGTCGCGGTCGCAATGACGGATTTAAGTGAGTCAGAACTAAAACGCTTGCTCGACCCGTTAAAACTAACCGAAGGAGGATTATCCAAATGAGTCAGTTGAACGTATTAATCACGGGAGCTAACCGTGGGATTGGTTTACAGCTCGCAAAACAATACGCTGAGGCCGGAGCCAAAGTTTTCGCAACTTGTCGCAAGCCAAGTGCAGCATTCAGTTGCT
>JAMCRH010000247.1 GCA_023380515.1 Gammaproteobacteria bacterium
ACTAAAGAAGATATCTTAAACGCGATCGCTGAAATGCCAGTAATGGAACTGGTTGAGTTGATCGAAGCTGCTGAAGAAAAATTCGGTGTTGACGCATCTGCTGCTGTTGCAGTAGCTGCTGGTCCTGCTGTTGCTGCTGAAGCTGCAGAAGAGAAGACTGAGTTCGACGTGATGTTGAAGTCTGCTGGTGCTAACAAAGTTGGCGCTATCAAGGCTGTTCGCGCTGCAACTGGTCTTGGCCTGAAAGAAGCGAAAGCTTTGGTTGAATCAGCTCCAGTAGCTGTGAAAGAAGGCATCTCAAAAGCTGACGCTGAAGCACTGAAGAAAGAGCTTGAAGAAGCTGGTGCAGAAGT
Organism: Gammaproteobacteria bacterium; assembly: GCA_023380515.1. Next base: position 354 of record JAMCRH010000247.1, read on the forward strand.
TGAGATCAAGTAATACACTTGATTTACAGCGAGGCCAGTAATGGCTTTGGCCTGGTGATTTAACAATCACCAGGCCTTTTGCGCTAAAAAGGATATATCTCATTTTCCTGTGTTTTCGGGATATATCGACAGTAAAAATGCAGGCGAACGGATTGTGACGAAATCTGTTGGCAGCTACCTTCCAAAGGTAGCTAGGGTCAGAAATCAGCTAGCTGAGGAACCCCATGGCGTACTCCTACTCTGAAAAAAAACGTATCCGTAAGGACTTTGGAAAGCGCCCTCAGGTGCTTGAAGTACCTTACTTGCTCTCTATTCAGCTCGACTCATTTAAAAAGTTTATTGAAGCCGATCCAGAAGGCGAATACGGGCTGGAAGCAGCATTCCGCTCTGTTTTCCCAATTGCCAGCTACTCTGGTAATGCTGAACTGCAGTATGTCAGCTACCGCTTAGGTGAGCCTGTCTTCGACGTCAACGAATGTCAAATTCGTGGCGTAACCTATTCAGCACCGTTACGTGTAACGTTGCGTTTGGTTATGTATGACAAAGACGCTCCTGCAGGAACGATCAAGCAAATCAAAGAGCAGGAAGTTTACATGGGCGAAATTCCGCTCATGACCGAAAACGGTACTTTTGTTATTAACGGTACCGAGCGGGTTATTGTTTCTCAGCTCCACCGGTCACCTGGTGTGTTCTACGATCACGATCGTGGTAAAACCCATTCATCCGGTAAAGTTCTCTACAATGCGCGCGTTATTCCTTACCGTGGTTCATGGTTAGACTTCGAATTCGATCCGAAAGACAACGTCTTTGTGCGGATTGACCGTCGTCGTAAATTACCAGCGACCATTATCCTGCGTGCATTAGACTACACTGACGAGCAAATCCTCGACATGTTCTTTGAAAAGAACCACTTCGAGATTCGTCGTGACAAAGTCTTCATGACATTAATCGCTGAGCGTTTACGCGGCGAAACTGCGCTGTTTGATATCAAAGGCGCAGACGGTCAAGTATTGGTTGAAAAAGGTCGCCGTGTTACTGCGCGCCATATCAAGCAATTGTCTGACCAAGGCATCGAAGAGATGGAAGTACCAGTAGATTACCTAGTCGGTAAGGTACTGACCAAAGACTACGTTGCTAAGAAAACCGGTGAAATCGTTGCTCGTGCGAATGACGTTATCACTTTAGAATTACTTGCTAAACTCCGTGAAGCTGGCTTCAAGAAGTTCGAAACTCTGTTTGTGAACGACCTTGACCACGGCCCTTACGTGAGTGAAACCATCCGCATCGACCCAAGCTCAAACCGCTTGGAAGCGTTGGTAGAAATCTACCGCATGATGCGTCCTGGTGAGCCACCAACCAAAGAAGCTGCTGAAGCTCTATTCGAAAACTTGTTCTTCTCTGAAGACCGTTATGACTTGTCGACTGTTGGTCGCATGAAGTTTAACCGTCGTTTAGGTCGTGACGAGTTGACCGGTTCTGGCGTACTCAGCCGCGAAGACATCGTTGATGTTATGCGCAAGCTGATCGAAATCCGTAACGGCCAAGACGTTGTCGATGACATCGACCACTTGGGTAACCGTCGTATTCGTTCGGTAGGTGAGATGGCAGAAAACCAATTCCGTGTTGGTTTGGTCCGTGTTGAGCGCGCTGTAAAAGAGCGTCTTAGCTTAGGTGACCTCGACGCGGTGATGCCACAAGACTTAATCAACGCGAAGCCAATTTCGGCAGCGGTGAAAGAGTTCTTCGGCTCGAGCCAGTTGTCTCAGTTTATGGACCAAAACAACCCATTGTCAGAAGTCACGCACAAGCGTCGTATTTCTGCTTTAGGTCCAGGCGGTCTAACTCGTGAGCGTGCAGGCTTTGAAGTCCGTGACGTTCACCCAACGCACTACGGTCGTTTATGTCCAATCGAAACGCCTGAAGGACCAAACATCGGTCTAATCAACTCGTTAGCGACATTCTCGCGGACGAACGAATATGGTTTCCTTGAAACGCCATATCGTAAAGTTGTGAACGGCGTTGTCAGCGATGACGTTGAGTATTTGTCTGCAATTGAAGAAGGCAAGTACGTGATCGCTCAGGCTAGCATTCAATTGAATGACAAAGGCGAAATCGTTGAAGAATTGGTCCCAGGCCGTTTCAACAATGAATTTACCTTAACGCCACGTGACCAAGTTCAATTTATGGACGTTGCGCCACAACAGATCGTGTCTGTTGCGGCAAGCTTAATTCCATTCCTTGAGCACGATGACGCTAACCGTGCATTGATGGGTTCAAACATGCAACGTCAGGCAGTACCGACTTTGCGCGCTGACAAGCCATTAGTGGGTACAGGCGTTGAGCGTACTGTAGCGGTTGACTCGGGTGTAACCGTTGTTGCACGCCGTGGTGGTGTGGTTGACTACGTCGACGCAGGTCGTATCGTGGTTAAGGTTAACGAAGAAGAGATGATCCCAGGTGAAGCGGGCATCGACATCTACAACCTGACCAAGTACACGCGTTCGCAGCTTACTGTT
>JAMCRH010000248.1 GCA_023380515.1 Gammaproteobacteria bacterium
CAAACGGTTAGTCAGTTATTACAACTGACAGGGGCGGATAAGTTGATGGCGGAAAATCCATTGTTAGCGTTGTCTTTGCGTCGACGTCAGGCTTATCTGGATCCGTTAAATCACATTCAGTTGCTGTTATTAAAACGTTATCGGCATGGAGGCTATACTGAAACTGAAACCGCCAAATGGCGCGATCCACTATTGCGTAGTATCAGCGCCATTTCACAGGGCATGCGTAATACCGGTTAACTGTCGCTTGGCCGGTCTTTTTTTGGAATATACCGCGGTTTTTCATCTTTTGTTTTGGAACGCGCCTTGTTGGCTTTGGCCTTAGGCGCTAAACCTTTTAATTTGTGGATCGGTAAACCGTGTCCCAGATGATATTCAATCCGTTCCAGATTTTTCCGATCATGGGGTTCAACCAGATTAATCGCCGTGCCATGTTTATCTGCCCGACCAGTGCGGCCAATACGATGAATATAGTTATCACCGCGAAACGGCAGGTCATAATTGATGACATGCGTAATGTCAGCTACATCCAGTCCACGTGCGGCCACATCAGTGGCTACTGTGACCTTGATCTGACCAGCGCGGAATTTACGAATACGCTCACGGCGTACTGATTGATCAAAATCACCGTGCAATAACTGTGCGGAAATATTCTGTGATTGCAGCCAGTTTTTATTACAGAATACTAAAGCGCGCTGACAGGTTGGTGCATTGATAAATGCCAGTAACAAAGCCTGTTTATGTTCGCGGTTATCGGCCAGATACACTTGCTGAGTGACATTCTCAGCCAATTGATTGGCCGCATTAATGTGAATTTCCTGCGGATCAGTGAGTAATTCTTCAGCAAAAATTCTGACACCACTACCCGCTAAAGTTGCTGAGAATAACCCGGCTTGGAATTTGGATTTGATCGCGGCAAGCGCCATCAATACATCTGGTCCTTGACCCATATCCAGCATACGATCGGCTTCGTCAATGATGACCAGCTCGACCGCTGATAAATCGACCGATTCATCATTGACCAAGCTTAGTAAACGGCCTGGAGTAGCAATAATAATATCGCACTGAGCGCTGGCATGTTGCACCTGTGCCCAGGGCGAAGCACCACCGGTCAGCATCGCGATGGTCGGTTTGAATGCTTTACCTAACTGGTGAAATACATGCTGGATCTGAAATGCCAGCTCACGAGTAGGGGCAAGGATAAGAATGCGGGCTTGATCATGCTTGTGCCGTTCGTCATTCAAACGTTGCAGGATTGGCAGAATAAATGCGGCAGTTTTTCCGGTACCGGTAGCAGCGCAGGCCAACACATCCTGACCGGCCAATAATGCCGGGATTGCCAGCTGCTGTACTTCAGTGGGTTTTTCAAAACCACTGTCGCGAACGGCGGCAATCAATTCATCATCAAGAAAGAGATCGTCAAAAGTCATGGTGTTTATCTTATCAGTCGAAAGCGCCTGCGGGATCACAACAGGCAGAGAAGTGGCGGGCAATATACCACAATATCAATAGCAACCCTGAACGAGGCTACAGTCAGTTAAGTGGTTAACACCAACAAACAACCCGCAATCATTACGCCACAAGCCGATAAACGGCGTAATAAGTGTTTCTCATGAAAAATCCGGTAGCCGAGAAAGACCTGCAATACCATGCTGAGCTGAAACAATGCCAACGAATACGCCACCAGTAATTGCGAAAATACCAGCATGGTGGTGTATTGCATCAAAAAAATAAAACTACCCAACCAGATAAAATGACTACGGTGTTGTTTAGCGGCTTGCCAATCCATTTGCCAGCGCTTGCCACCAAACCAGTAATACAGAGCCACAGATAATGGCAAACCAAACAAACACCAGTAAAGAGTGGTTGCTAAAGCGCCACCACTGAGCACGGCAATTTTAAGCGGCAAGGTGCCAATCGAAAATAACAGAATCGATAAAAACCGATATTGCACACCGCGTTGTCTGAACAAATGCCACAATCGGTTTGAGGAAGAGCTGGCGGCTGGCGGAAATAATAAAAAGCTGCCGAGCAAAATGATAATGACGCCGCTGAAGCCTTGCAGGCTGGGTATTTCGCCCAGAAAAATCACCGCGAGGATCATTGAAAACACTACTTTATAAGCGTTCAATGGACCGAAAACAGATAAATCGGTTTTGGACAATGACAACACTAAAAACAATGTTCCGGCCATATCCAGCAGCGCAGCCAGCAGAATATTGACCCAGAAACTGTCATTAATGGCGCTATGATCAACCAATAAAAGTAGTGGCAAGCTGATAGCTGCCAGCACCAGATAGGAAAGCATCACGATAAACAGTGAATGCAGACCTTGGTGAGTGAAGCGTTTTTGGAAAACGTTAGCCGCGGCGGAGGAAAATACCCGGCCGAGAACGATCAGTATCTCCATTACTCAGTATGGTTTAATGGCAGATAATTATTTTCAGCGTTGGTTTGATAGGCATTGAACAGTTGGTACTGGGCATCCTCATCGAAACTGAACACGATAAAATGATCTTTGCGCAAACCCATTTCCATACCCGGCGTGCCCACCGGCATCTGCGGAACAGACAACCCTGTGATATGAGCAGGTTTATCGATCAGTAACTGTTTTATATCATCAGCCGGTACATGACCTTCGATCACATAATCATTAATAACGGCGGTGTGACAGGAAGCCATGCTGTTAGGAATGCCCAATTTCTCTTTTATCTTGACCATGTCATTGCTGATTTGATCAA
>JAMCRH010000249.1 GCA_023380515.1 Gammaproteobacteria bacterium
TATCGCCGCGTTCGCGCTCTTGCTCAGCACGATTGAGCCAACTAAGCGCACGATGAATACGCAAGCTAATGCCTTTACCCCAGTTATCGCGGTGTTTGCGTTGATAGTCTTTAAGTGATTTAAAATCGTCCATGATATGTCCTGAGATGTCGTTGAAATGGCACATGTTGTTTAAGCAGTGTGCCACTATTTAGGCGCTATTGAAAATGATGGGTGATTGAATATCTGTTGTTGGGAACAGTATAGGAAAGCTTAACTGCGAATATTAAGCAAATTAGCAAGATGGTCGTACCATTTTGCAGTCGTTTGTTTAAGGTTGGCGCTCCTGCATTGGGGGCAGCGTCCTGGCTTGTCATAGCTGGTCAATACGTCACCACGTGGCGCGACGAAGCGACTCCAACCGCAGTTTTGGCATGTAATACGATAGGCAGGGACCTTCACTGGCATAGGCTACTTACTCCGTTAATCATAAAAATAAATCATGATGCTGAGCAATCAAACATCAGCGATAAGCAAGTTATCAATCATGCGCGTCATTTCATGTCGCGCAGACATATAGCGTCAACAATAAGCTTGTATCCGTAAGTCAAAAGCCATAACCTACTGGTATTAAAAGGACTTAATAACGACTGCCTTGTCGTGTAAATAAAAGGAATTAGTTTGTCCGCCAATACCTCAAGAAAAACTCTGACGCGTCAGTGGGAACTGCTGAAAGCATTGCCATCTCGTCCGCCTGGTTATACCGCGCGGGAGCTAACAGAACGACTAAACCTAGATGGTTTTGCTGTAAGTAAGCGCCAAGTAGAGCGTGATTTAAATGAGCTTTCTGCTACGTTCGCGATTTGCTGCAACGACAAAAGTGCACCTTATGGCTGGTACTGGGCCAAAGATGCGACCACAGACATTCCCGGATTAAGCGCCGCAGAGGCGTTATCCATGCACCTGATGGAAACAGTCGTAACGCCTTTACTGCCAGCCTCTGTAGTTAATGTAATGGCGCCACGGTTTAAGCAAGCCAAGAATAAGCTTCAGAGCATTTCTTCTCAATCAGTGCTAGCCGATTGGGTTGATAAAGTGGCACATGTGCCGCCTGTGCTTCCTCAATTACCGCCTCAGGTCGATGCCAATGTATTGGATACGGTGCAGCATGCATTGCTTTTCGAGAAGCAGCTGCAAGTTCGTTACTACGCGGCAACCAAAGACACCGTAAAACAACACGTAATTAACCCATTGGGGCTCGTCCAGCGTGGCGTCGCCACCTATCTAGTCGGCTGCGTTGAACCCCACCAAACACCGCATCTTTTCGCCATGCAGCGCATGCAGCAAGCAGAATCGCTGGATGCGCCTGCGCGCGTGCCGGAAGGGTTTACTCTGTCCGGGTATCTGAGTGAAGGCGGTATGCAGTTTAGTGATGGGCAGTTCATCCAGCTTTCTGCGCGCATTCGAAAAGCGATTGTTTTAAACCTTGAGGAAAGCCCATTAAGCGACGATCAGCACATCACAGCGACTGAATCACCTGACTGGTATGAGATGTCGGTAACCGTACCAGATTCATGGCAGTTGCGCTGGTGGGTGATGTCTCTTGGGGAGATGATTCGAGTGGATGCACCCCTTGAATTACGAGAGGAGATTAAGGCTCGTATTCAAGAGGCGTTGCGTCATTACCAGTAAACCAATTAGTCAGAATTTAAGCTATTAATTGTACCTAATGCGGCCTCCCTTTATAGGAGAGAGCCGCGTCACTGGTAATAATTTTTTTGACTTAAAGTCGGTTGTTATAGGCTTAAGTAAAGAGCTCGCGCATATCTTGCCATATCCTTTTCAGCTGCTTGAGCTGCTCTTGGCGTTCGGCTACATTGTACGCGGTGCGTAAATCGCCCAGATGTTGCTTTACTGAACCTATCTTATCGAGCCTTTGCTCTCGCGGGTCTTGGCCTCGAGAGCCGTCCTCTGGAGCGCTCTCGGCACTAACATAGCCGCAAGAGTCGTTCATCAAGCCAGTTGTGGCTTTACCTGCGCTTCCGTATACAGAAGAATCTTTACCAAAACCATATAGGGAAGCAATTGCTCCCATAAACCCGCTAGGTTTAGCCTTGTTAGACTGTCCACGTTTAGACTTGCTACGGTATTGTTTGATGTCAAAACCAATTTCAAGTTGTTGCTCTTCGAAAGCGCCAAGTTCAAATAAATCGAGCTCAAGCGCTTTTACTAAGCTAAGCTTGCCCTCGCGCTGCTGAATGTCCTGCACGAAAGCCTGTTCATACGCACCGAATATGTCATCCAGCTCAGCAAGCAAACCTTTGTAGGTATCTTTCGGTTGGTTCCAGGATTCTAGCAGTTCAGCCAACGGTTGTTGTTCATAAGCCAACTCATTCGCCCATTCACTGCTGTAGGCACTGATGCCTTCGAACGGAATCCCTTCCATGTGTAAGGTGTCAGCAACCTCTTCAAGCACACTTTGCACGTCAGAAAGCGGCTTTAAATCTGCTTTATTCAACACGATGTATAAGCGGGTATGCTGCGCATGTTGGTACAAAAACTCGATATCGGGGCGAGAAATAGTGCCATTGGCGTCTAAACCAATGACCCATAGTACGCATTGTGCTTGGGCCATAAACTCTGACGCGGACGCCTCGTCCTCGGCGGTCGCTTCGGTTTGCTCACCTGGGTTGTAACCAGGCAGGTCAATAAAGGCTAAGTGTTGGTGCCGTTCCAACGGGGTTTGTAAGGCAACAAAGGGCAGTAAATCTCGCAGATTAAAATCAAACTGTTGGATCATGTCATGAGAAAGCTGCGAATAGAGCGAAGGCTCTATTTCAACTTTACCGCCGTGTTTGCTGTACCCCATGATCCGGTTTTGGTCAGAGTGAAACACGTAGGTTGGTATCGCCGTCACAGGCTGTACGCCAATTGGCAGCTGGATTTGGTTATCAGTAAACAAGCTGCTGATAAACGAAGATTTACCACTACTAAAGCCGCCTGATACCGCCACCACGGTTTTGCTCTGAAACTTCGCCATCGAATCAAGTAAACGCAGCTGATCGTCTACGGCCCTTAACCGAGTCACCGCTTCCGCCTCATTCGCCAGTACATTCACGGTATTGGCAAACGGCAGCATTTCCTGATGCAAAAGGTGTTGGAAGCGCTCATATTTCTCGCTATGTACCGTTCGCGCCGACAATGCGGTCGATACCAAGTCAAACCGATAACCAAGCTCGTTTAAAGCCAATTGCTTATGCTCAAGTTCATCGGTCGCCTCGTCCAACGCCGTCTGCTTTTCAGTTAGCTGGCTATTCAGCCCCGCTAGTTGTGAGCGGGCAGTCGCCTCACGCGCTTCTAGTGCCTCAAAGTCGGTATACAAGCGTTGATGGGCATCACTCAGCGCCTCATACTGATGTTTCAGCTCGACATAGTTCGCCAGCGTTCGCTTCACTGCGGGCACAATGGATGCTGCAACACGTACCGCCCAGCCATTCGGGGGAGCAGCAGGGGAGAATGTATTTGCCATGTCAGAGCTCCCGTAACTGTTGTGTCAACGAACCTAGCTTGTCAATCGTCAGACGTTTGTTTTTAAGTAGCGACTGCAACTGCTCGGCTTCGTCCCGTAAATGGCTAAACAGCCTGTGGCCAATATTAAATCCAGCCAGTTGAGCTATGTCGTTACTCACATCTTTAACATAAGCATTTGCCGCCCGCGTGAGGGTTGAGATGTAGCGGGTCGCTTCATCCAGATATTCCTCCGCTTCACGACCTTTAAGTTTACCGCCTTTTGCTAATTCTGCTGGCAGCTCGGGAATTTTCGCCGCGGGCAAGTCCTTCACTTCAGCGATGGCCAGACGACATACGGCAGCCAGTTGGTCTGCATTAACGTGGCTATCACCAATACACTCCCGCAGCTTGGCGGTAAGATCCTGAGCCAGTTTACGACGCCAATATAACAATTTCGCCTGCACGGCATCGTTGAGGCCATGCTCAATGAAAAAGCTCAAATCTTCTAACGCGGTGCGTGCCTCATGTGCTTGAAAGGTAGTGACGGTGCGCGTCGATTCCTCGTATCCACCGGCACCCAAAAAACGTCCAACGCCGGCCCAAAAACCATCCTTAGCGCGTTGATACGTCTCACTCTCTGAGCTTTCACTCGCTTTAACATCGCCCCGTACTTCTTTAGAAAACTGTTTGATGTGCTTTTTAAGTTCTACCGAGACACCTTGGCTCAGCTCATCAACATGGTCCTTAAACATGATATTGGCGGCACTTGCACCTGTCGCTTCTACGCTCACAATACTGTGAAGTGCTTGCTCCGTATCCGCCAAGTCGGTGTCTTGAATTAACGCTTTTTTCTGCTCGAAGTGGTCTAACAATGCGTTTTGCGCCTCTGTGACACTGCTTCGCTGAGCGGCCATGAAATCATTCACTTGTTTTGCAAGAATGGCTTCTTTTTGTTGGTGTACACTGCCAATCACTTCCAGCAATGCATCGCGCCCGGCTAAAAACGCCAGGCTTTGCTCGGTTTCCTTCGGGTCTGCAAAGTACTCCGGAAAGTTACCACGTAACAGCTGAAAGGTATGTTTAGCGGTCTCGTCCCATTTGTCCTCAGGCTGGGTCAACAAAGTTTGCGCTATCCCCGCTGTCACAAATAACCGGTTATCCAACTTGTTCGCAATCTCGGCCAATACGGGGTTGTTGATGGTCGTTAACGTGCGCTGAGCCTGTTTCGCCAGCTCACCTTTAACACCGTTCACAACGTCCGGCAACAAACCACCAACACCCGTTC
>JAMCRH010000250.1 GCA_023380515.1 Gammaproteobacteria bacterium
TCTCGCGCTTTTTAACACTCTCAGGGGTTTCCTCGTAGAGTAACTGAGCTTCCGGTGCGCCACGGCGTTGGTCGCTGAGTTGGCGGACAATGACTTCAAGGCGATCGGTACCGCGAGGCACATTAATCAGTGCATTCAGCTCGACTGTTTTGGCGGGCTTACTGCGCTGGCCGTTGTAGGTGACTTTGCCGGCTTGGATGGCGGTACGGGCTAAACCGCGCGTTTTGAAAAAGCGTGCTGCCCACAGCCATTTGTCTAAGCGGATAGTGGTCTCGTCATTGCCTGACATGCCATGCCCCATCGAAAGAAATTAAGTCAACGAATATTAACATGATTCCTTACATTTTTTTACCTGAATACACGTTGTTGTTCTGACATTAGCAAGCTAGAATGAAAATCTTATAACAAAAATTCAATAGGCCGGTTGCAGGCAAGGGTTTATGAAAAATTTCCTCTCATCAGGGTTACGCCTTGGTGTCAGTGGTCGCGGCGGACTCGCCGCAGTAGGGGCATCGACAATCGCGACAACGGCAATGCTGTTGGGCGTCGTCTTGCTTATACTCATTGCGATTCAGGTTGCACTGCTGACCCTTCGAGTTTTTACACCGGCTGATGTGACACCTATCGCTGTTTCGTCAAGTAGTCAACAATCGTCGAGTCAGCAAACGAATTCTCAGGGCGTGAATGACGTTCGCAGTTTGCATTTGTTCGGTGAATTTGGCGCCCAGCCGGCTCAGCAAGCTCGCCCGACGGCCGCACCTGAAACGACTTTGAATATTCGCTTAATTGGTGTAACCGCTAGTAACAATCCTGATCTTTCCGCCGCTATCGTGCAACAAGGCAATAACCAAGTTGTGTACATTATCGGCGAAACGATTCAGTCGAGCCGAGCTGTGGTCCGTGAAATTCACGTCGACCGTATATTGATTGAAAACGCCGGCCGTATGGAAACTTTGTACCTATATGGCCGCGATGACTTTACCCCTGAATTTTCTTCCACTCGGCCTAGCGCCCAAGCCGCTGCACAAACGCGTGGTTCGAGTGTACCCGCGCAAGCACCGGCGCAGTTAACCGGCACACCAGAAGTGATGATCGACAACGTGATGGAATTAATTTCGATCACGCCCCATAGCGAAGCAGGTGAATTAGTTGGCTATCGCTTAAGCCCGAAGTCAAACCCGGAAATTTTTCGGGCAGCAGGGCTACGCGATGGCGATATCGCCATTATGCTCAACGGCTATGATTTGACCAATGCAGCAGAAGCGATGTCGCTCATGCAAAGTTTAGAGTCGCTCACACAGGCAACCATTGTGGTATTACGTGCTGGTGAGCCGGTGACTCTTGAACTCCGAATTCCAAACGAATAGGTACAACCATGCGTCTTTTATCTCAACTACTAGGCTTAACACTTGCGGCGAGTTTAGCGCTAGTGCCAGCTGCTGCTATTGCTGAAGAAGAGTTTTCAGCGAGCTTTATGAACACAGAAATTGCCGAATTTATTCAGTCGGTCAGCCGCAACCTGGAAGAGACGATTATTATTGACCCTGAGGTGCGCGGGCGAATTAACGTCCGTAGCTACAATGTCATGAGCCGCGACCAGTATTATGCGTTTTTCCTGAATGTGCTGGAAGTATATGGGTTCGCTGTCGTGCGCATGGACAACGGTGTGCTGAAAGTTATTCGTGAGCGCGACGCACGCACGAAACCTACACCGGTGGTCGATGACGATAGCTACAGTGGTGATGAGTGGGTCACGCGAGTGATTGCGGTGCAGAACGTCTCGGTGCGAGAACTTGGTCCATTACTTCGCCAGTTGAATGAACAAGCGAAAGGCGGCGCGGTGATGACTTACGACCCGTCGAACGTGATTATGTTGTCTGGCCGAGCGGAACTGCTGAACCGTCTTGTCGACATTATCCGTCGGGTAGACCAAGCGGGTAATCAAGATGTTGAAGTGGTGCAATTACAACATTCATCAGCCGCAGAAATGGTGCGGATTGCGCAAGCGGTGTTTCAACAGCAGGGCAGTAACGTGCCAGAAATGTTAGTCCCGCGCATTGTTCCGGACGAACGGACGAATCGAGTATTAATTAGTGGTGAGCCACGTGCACGCGAGCGAGCAATTCGTTTGATTAAGCAGCTCGACACTGAAATGGAAACGACGGGCAATACTCGAGTCTATTATCTGCGCTATGCCAAAGCGAATGAAATGGTCGACCTACTTCGGGGCATGACTCAGTCGATTTTGGCCGAACAGCGCTCACAAAGTGGCAGTGGTCAAAGTGCTCAAGCAGCACCCCGTGGCCGTACCGGTACTGAAATTAGCATTGAAGCGCATGAACCAACGAATGCTCTAGTCATTACTGCTCAACCTGACATGTTGCGCGCCCTTGAAGGCGTGATTAATCAGCTCGATATTCGCCGAGCCCAAGTTCTGGTTGAAGCGATTATTGTTGAAGTATTTGAAGGGGACGGTGTTAACTTCGGCATTCAATGGGTGAGCGAAGACATTGGCATGATGCAACACAGCAATGGCCAAATGGTTCCAATTGGCCAGCTCGGTATTGCGGCCGAAGCGGCGCGCACGCAGCGCGGTGCAGAAACCGAGCGGGTCGATAATGCGGGTAACCGTTATACTACTCGTGAACCGGATCGCCGCGGTGACTACACCATGTTGGCTAGCTTACTGGGCAATGCCAATGGTCTGTTGATGGGAACCGTTCAAGACGGTTGGGCTGCCGTTATTCAAGCGGTTGCAACCACCACGCACACACACATCTTGTCGGCCC
>JAMCRH010000251.1:0-1205 GCA_023380515.1 Gammaproteobacteria bacterium
AGTTATATCTTTGCGTGACTAAAAGCCGGCGTATTCTGTACGCCGGCTTCTCTATTTCATTAGCCTAATCGTTCATTCCATAGAAACGCCGCAACTGATCACGTAAATTCGGAGGTGTTCCGACTATCGTCAAGGTGTCAGTTTGTGCATCATACTCGACCCGGCCACCTAGCAACTTTTGTTCAAATGCCACACTGAGCCCACCGCCTTGCCCCTGAAACTTCATCAAAGACCGTAAGCTTGCTTTATCCGCAGGGAACGCCTCCGGCATTGCCACACCTTTTTGCTCGGCGAAGTTCTTTAGCGACGGTGCGCCTTGCTCAACAAGTCGTTGATCAAGCGAATGGAGTTGCACCTGCTCTCCTTGCTGCCACTGTTCACCACAGTATTCATACACTTCTTTGCGCACTTCTTGCGCCCGCTCCGGCTCGAGTTCGGCACCCGCAATCATGGCTTGTACCGTGTTTACCAGCTGCTGCGTGCTTGCTTTAGAATTCACCCGCTCGACACAGCCAAGAAAGTCGAGAAAAAACTCACCCGCTTTCCGTCCGGTTCGGCCTTTCAGAAACGAAACGTAGTAGAGGTCATCCGCTTGGGCTTGGTATTCAGTGAGGTTAATCCGCGCAGCGAGCTGAACTTTGCCAACATCTAACTGTGCAGCTTTATGCACACTCAAATCCGGTTGCACCATGACACCATCGCGAACGGGTAAATATCCGACCAGCAAGAAGCGATCGCCGCTTTCTTCATAATCGGCTAACAACAAGAAACCAGCTTCACCAACAGCATAATTACTCAACTGCTGCTGCAACAAACGTGCGACCTGTTGTGAAAGCTCGACAAAGGTCGTCGAAGACGACAGCCAGCCGGCTAGTAATTGCGGGAATTCAGGCTCGGGAATCGGTTCGTTACGTTCACGCGCATCAGCGTACATTGGGTCATCCGCACTGACAAAACTCGCGTAACCTTTTGTTGGTTTCGCATTGTAAACTTGCGAAAGCTCGCCAAGTAATGACACCACTTCAGGGTCGTTTTGTAAGGTTGCAGGGGAAAACCGCACACCATAGTTTCCATCCGGATCTTGATAAATTTCATGCACAATACTGGCTGTTACCGTCAGATTCATGTCTCTCTCGCTATGCAACCTACTGATTTATGTTAAACTTACGACATTGTATTCTATCACGTGAATGAAGAGAGCCCCA
>JAMCRH010000251.1:1243-3305 GCA_023380515.1 Gammaproteobacteria bacterium
TATGACGAAGAGCGTCAAGAAAAACTCATTAGCGAAATCCTTGACCTATTTGCTGATGACAGCGCACCGAGTGATCTCGCGCTCATGACACTTGGCAATGTTGCCACCCATATAATTCATAACCACATCGCTGCCGAGAAAAGAGACGCAGTTGCCAAGCAATTTGGTCAAATTCTGTTACAATCGGTAGCGAATACGCGCGCAAACACGAACGATAGTTAATTGGCTCAAATGCCGCGAATAATAACCACAAGAGCAAAGCATGGGAAAGTATCAGCAACGAGATCGCATCGCACGCTTAATTAGCTGGGGCCATTGGTTTACCTTTGGCAACATTGTTCTGTGTTTACTCATTAGCCTATTGTACGTCGAGAGCGCCCTGCCCACTGGTTCGGCGCTCGGCAACAGCTATCTCTTTGTGAGTTGGCTAGGGCACTTTGCATTTCTTCCATTTGTCGCTTTTATTATTCTTCTGTTTCCATTGTGCCTCTTAGTGCCCTTCTCTAAGTTTTTACGCGGCTACGCCGCATTAGTTGGAACTGTCGGGCTATTTACATTACTTTTTGATGCGATTTTCTTCCGCCAATACGGCTTTCACCTCAATACCTATTCGTTGAACCAATTAGCCCTCGACGCCGAAGATTGGTTCGCTGGTGGCAGTTTTGTTCTACTCTCAATGATTATTCTTAGTTTTCTTTTAATCTTTGCGTTGCAACTAACACTCGCCAACTTAACTTGGAAACGTCTTGATAGCCTTCGAGATCGAACTTTTTCTAAAGTGTTTACTGCTGTTTTTATTGCGAGCTTTTTCGCCAGCCATAGTACGCACATATGGGCAGATGCGAATCTATACTCACCGATTACGCAACACGACGACCTTTTCCCATTGTCTTACCCAACAACGGCGAAATCACTCATGGCGCGCCATGGATGGATAACTACTGAACAGTTTCAGGGACGCCAAGACTTATTTAGCCGCGAAAGTCAGTTACGAGTGAAATATCCGACAAGCCCGATGCTATGCGGTAAGGATGCAACCGCGGTCAGTACTACGGTATTTGCATTTCAGTATTTAGATAACGAAACTGCATTGCAACTGGAAACGGCATTGCCACAATTGCAGCGACATCAAGGTCAACACCTTGCCCACATTGATACCGCAGCGGCCACAACGACTCTGTTGTATGGTATTCCAGACCTCTATAATCAAAGTATCCAACGGCAAGGTTTGCAGCCTGCTTATTTGCGTACTATGCAAGACTTCGCGACGCCTGTTCGCCTCTTCGCCTCAAGTACGTTTGGAAGTGAGCCGTTACCCGCTGTTTTACAAACAGAAGTAAATGAGTGGAGTGGCTCCATTCAGTCGGGGCTCAATGTTAGTGTAATATTTGTCACAGCCGCAGATATTGATGCAGTCATCAACTATCTTGAGCAGCCAATTGTAGCCAACCAACCTGCCATAATAACGGGGCTAACTAGCCAATCTGCGGGTAACAATATCATTCAACCCTAACAATATCATTCAACCCGACGCATTGAATGTTCCATTATGGACGGTGAACATCGCGGTACAACCGCGGTCACTAACCACATTAGAAGATATATTGCCGACCGTACTGACACCTTATATGTCCTGTGCTGAGCAGTTCCGTAACTTTACGAACGGAACTTCATTGACTGACAGTGGGCGCACCTTTCCGCGGATCTACACCGTACGTCCGTATTTTTATATCTTTGAGTCGCAGCAAACCACCATTATCGACGCCAATGGCGATATGCTGTTATTTAACCAAGATGGCGAACTCGTGCCTGGCGCTGTGCCCCCTACTCCGGTCTTCATCCAGAGTTTGCGAGAATTGCAGCGCTTTGCCGATCAATAATCAGGTCTGTAATAGAATTGATTAAAAACCCGGCAGTTATGGCATTAATTGCAGATTCTCGCTTGCGATTTGCAGTGAAAGCAGTAAGATACAGCGCACGGTCGGCGTGTGGCGCAGCTTGGTAGCGCACTGTCATGGGGTGTCAGGGGTCGCTGGTTCAAATCCAGTCACGCCGACCAATT
>JAMCRH010000252.1 GCA_023380515.1 Gammaproteobacteria bacterium
GATAAAGATCTGCGTTTGGTGGCGTGGAACCGCCGTTATTTGGAGATTTTTGAATACCCTGACGGCTTTATTCATGCCGGTATGCCGGTGGTTGAATTGCTGCGATTCAATGCCGAGCGAGGGTTGTTTGGCCAACCTGATGTCGATATCCAGCGCGAGATCAACAAACGTCTCAGTTACTTACGCCAAGGCAGCAGCTATCGCTACCAGCGTAAGCAACATGATGGTCAAATCATTGAGTTGCAGGGTAGCCCAATGCCGGATGGTGGGTTTGTTACGACCTATACCGATATTACGGAGCTTGTGCATGCCCAAGATGAATTGCAACGGATTAACCAAGAGCTTGAGTTGCGCGTATTTGAGCGAACCCGTGAGCTAACGGATACCAACGAGCAGCTTGAACAGGCGAAGCGCGCAGAGGAAGAGGCGCACCAAAGTAAGTCTCGTTTCTTCGCGGCGGCAGGTCATGATTTAATGCAGCCATTTAATGCCGCCACACTATTCTGTGAAATGCTGCAACAGCGGCTTGCACAAGCGAACTTGCCTGATGATCATGAACTCGCTCGTCAGATTCAACAGTCTTTAAGTCATGCTGAAACACTGCTCACTATGTTACTGGAAATGACCAAGCTCGATTCGGGCACGTTGAAGCCGGAATTTAGTCTAGTACCGCTAAACGATATTTTGCGCCCACTGCAGGAGTCCTTCTTGGTACTCGCTCAGGAAAAAGGCCTTCGCTTGCATGTTCGCTCGTCACGCGCACTCATTCGGACCGATAAACGGCTATTGATTCGAGTGATTCAGAATCTGCTCTCAAACGCGATTCGATACACTCAGCAAGGTCGAGTGTTGTGCGGTGTTCGCCGACGTCGCGGCGACATGATTGAGTTACAAATATGGGATACTGGCGTGGGAATTCCAGACGATAAGCAAATGGATATCTTCAAAGAATTTCACCAGTTACAACACGACACTGAGCATCCCGGACTCGGCCTAGGTTTGGCCATTGTTGAGCGTATTTGTCGATTACTGGCCATTCCTGTGTCGGTTTGTTCTGTCGAGGGCAAGGGAACTTGTTTTAGCCTGCAATTACCACTGAGTGGCTGGCAGACTATCCAAGACACCACTCTATCAACGCATGAAGTAATCGCCAGCCAACAAATTTTGCAAGGTAAGCGAGTCCTCGTCCTCGATAACGACAGTTCGCTTCGAGAAGCAATTGGTAAGCTGATGCAACAATGGGGAGCAGAGGTTGTCTTATGCCATAACCAAGCCGATGCGTTACTCGTCACGCCCCCTGCGGATTTGCTTGTGGTGGACTATCATTTAGATAATCAGGAGACGGGAATCGCAGCGATTCAAGCGCTGCGTGAACATTGGCGAAGCCAGATCCCGGCAATTCTGATTACCGCGGACCCCGATGAAGGCATTCGTGAGGAAGTGGTGCAAGTCGGCGCAGCCTTTTTACCTAAACCGCTGAAACAAGCACCGTTATTACGAATTCTCAAGCGCTTGTGGCCACAACCAGAATGGCGATAATGACAGCAGTGACAATCGCTTTAGAGAAGAAGCATCAGTTAGAAGAAGCAAGGGAGTAAGATTGTATGTGTAAATGGATGTATTTTCTGAGTGGCTTATTGCTCAGTATGTCAGTCGTCAGCGTGGCGAGCGATGAGCAGACCAAGGATGATAAGAGCACGGCAACAAATACCTGGCATGAACTTTCGTGGCAAGCCGAGCTGCATCATGAGCATCCATTAGTCGGTAAGTTGTGGCGTGTCACCGATGAAACATTTGTGACCTGGGATGAGCTTCGTCAGGCACTACCGCGCTCTGGTTGGCTACTCTTAGGGGAACAACACGATCATCCAGATCACCATCAGTTGCAGCGCTGGTTTATTGAACGACTTGCGAGTGGTGATAATCTTGGGAATGTCGCCATGGAAATGATCAGCAGCGACCAACAAGAGGCGATTGACCAGTGGCAGGGCTCGTTCGATGAATTGCTTCCAGCCGATCTGCAGTGGCCAGAACGAGGCTGGCCTTGGGGGCATTATGCGCAACAAGTGACAGCCGCATTGCGTTTTGCCGACCGTCTGCTTGCTGCCGACCTGTCAATTGCGGAAAAACAAAGCGTTCGTGCAGACAGTGACCAGATTGAACGCTTGTCGACGAGTCATACTGAGTTTCTTGCGGAACTTGTTGTCACTAGCCATTGTAATTTATTTCCCAGTGACCGTGCCGACCCGATGGTTGCCATGCAAATTGCGCGTGACCAATTTATGGCGCAGCAACTTCAACGCCACAGTGTTGCTCAAAAAGTCAGTGTTTTTATTGCTGGTGCGGGGCATGTTCGTGCTGACTATGGTGTGCCAGTTTGGTTACCTGAAGAGTTGCCACATACCACCTTAATTCTTCAAGCAGTCAGTGTCGAAGAGGATCCACGGGAATATCTCAACGAGCGCCATAATGGCAAGCAACCAAGCGATTATATTTTGTTTGTTCCGGCATTACCGGAGCGTGATTACTGTGCTGAGTTACTTGAACAAATGCAGCGTTAAGCGTCTTCGTCAGCTTTGAGCATGTCATGAAATAGGACACCGGCTTGTGTTCGATTAATCACACCTAGCTTGCGTAAAATAGCGGAAACATGTTGCTTAATGGTCGTTTCTTGTACATTGAGCTCATAGGCTATTTGTTTATTCAGCAAACCATCGGCGATACAAGTCAGCACCTTAAATTGCTGTGGTGTGAGTTGCTCGAGCTTGGCTGCAAAATCTTGGTTTTCAAAACTAATTGGCCGTTTCAGTTCGTCGCGCAAATGCTCCGGTAGCCAGCTATCACCACCAAGAACTGCCTCAACCGCTTGAATGAGCATCGGCAATGGTGCCGATTTAGGCACATAGGCGCTCGCACCGAATGCCATCGCGCGGCGAATAACATCGATACTCTCATTGGCAGAGACAATCAGAACCAATACGTCGGGGAATTGATTGCGAATCGCTGTGAGACCGGTTAGACCTCGATTGCCCGGCATGTTGAGATCCAGAAAGAGGAGTTCAAGTTGACGCTCTTGTTCAAGCATCGTTTGCAATTCACCAAAATTTTCTGCCTCAAGCACGTCCGTGCCAAGCGTACTCGCTAACGCTTGTTGGAGTGCTGCCCGAAACAGAGGGTGGTCATCTGCAATAATGGCTCTAGCCATAGACATCGACTTTTTCATAGAAACTGAACCTGTTTTGTACCGCAACTGGTCACGAACTGCAACTGAGTTCGAAGCATAACACCTTGAGATTTCAAGAAAAAACCACCGCTATGCGTTGGCATAACGGTGGTAAACAGTCCAGAGAAACTACGCTTTGGAGTTAGAACCGATAGCCAACCGTGAATGATACTTGGCGCGGATTACCGTAGTAACCAACGATGGTATCTTCACCACCTAAGCCTGCGCCGATGATGTTGCCTTGTGCATCACGTGGCGCCGCGAAGTTGTAGCCGGCTAAGCGATATTCTTTGTCGAACAGGTTTTTCACGTGCAAACCAGCATGCCATTGACCTTGGTTGTGGTACCACATCAAACTGGTATTGGCGATGGTGTAAGCACCCATGTCGAGCATTGATGGTACTTCGAATATTTGCGTGGCACTGCGGTAAGCAACGTTACCCGACCAGACTAATTCACCATTCCAGACATTGCCGAAGTCTTGACGGAAGCCAATGTTAGCGCTCCATTTCGGCGTATTTGCAAATGACCAAATACCGGACACGTCTTCAACTTGCTGGGTGTTTGGATTAAAGAACTCAACCTTGTCAAAACTTGCATCGACATAACCCAAAGTGAAATTCATCGAGAAGGTATCGGTTATGCGCGCAATTGACTCAATTTCGAAACCTTTGACGGTCGCGTCAGCAGCGTTAAGTACTTGTGAGGCAACCCCTGCGGCAACCGCCCGCTGCACAGTCACTTGCATGTCTTGATAATCGGAGTAGAACACGGCCGCATTCAAACGAACTGAACCATTCATTAGTTCACTTTTGAGACCAAACTCGAAGGTGTCGACAATTTCTGGGTCGTATGGATTGCGGGCATCTGGGTTTAACGAGACATCGGCACGCATATCCACGCCGCCTGATTTAAAGCCATTGCTGTAACTGGCGTAGTACATTAAGTCGCGGTTGGCTTGATAGGACACACTCACGTGCGGCGAGAAACGACTCCAGTCCGCATCTGTTTCAAAGTCCGAGTTTACAACGAGAGGATCACCGACATCTTGATTCGGGTACTTCAGTCCCAAATAAGTGAAGCGCTGAACATTTGCTGCTTTCTCGTCTTTGGTGTAGCGGCCGCCTAAAGTCAGTGACCATTGGTCATCAAAGCGGTAGGTACCTTGGCCAAAAACAGCTTGGCTTTTCGTGTCAACGCAGCCGCCGTTCTCAACGGTAACACCGAGTCCGCCAAGAAGGGTGCCGAAAACACCACAGGCTTCACCGTCGTAATAGTAATAGCCACCAACGAAACGGAAGTCGTCGCTGTGGTAGTTAAACTGGAATTCCTGGGTGAATTGTTCGTCTTCATAGATAGCCGGCACTAAGAGTGTTGGCTGTGGGGTTGAATCGAAGTCGATATTCGTGTCAGTAAATCCTTCGCGCTTGGCGGTGACGGACTTAAATGACCAATGTTCATCAATTTCCCAATCAACCGTCAGGGACATCCCTTCGGTTTTGACATAGTTGTCGACCGGCATGGCGGAAGCCGACCCTTGGACAATTGCCAATTTACAGCAATGGGCGCAACCAATTTTGCTCGACCCAAATTGGCAAGACGGCAATTACTATGACGGTGAACCGCCATTACAGGGACTGCAGACAACGCTTGGTATGATCACGCTAGGTTCATTGCATCCTCGGATTGTTAATCAACTATATGCCGCAACTTCAGCGCGAGAGAGCGGCCCATTGCAGGATATTCGTCATAACTTTTCTATTGTTGAGCAACTGCGCGGACTCGCGGCGATGAGGGCGCAATACGCAGATGCGAACCATGTACTGTATTTGATTCGTGCCAATCAGCTCTTCTTAGCAGGAATGGGCGATTCGCTCGCGGCAGGGTTAGAAAACATGCAAGCCAAAACGTTAGTGCTTCCGGCTAAAAACGATTTGTTACTGCAACCTTATTTGAGTGAACGTCTATATCAACAGCTTCAAGATCATGACAAGGATGTAACATATTTGCCTCTCGAGGGCGATTTTCCCCTG
>JAMCRH010000253.1:0-1606 GCA_023380515.1 Gammaproteobacteria bacterium
AAATATCCGCCACACCCAGGAACAAAGCCCGAGTCTGATTTAATAACGCCAGACGATTATGACGAATGGCTTCATCTTCTGCCATAACCATCACTTCGTCAAAAAACGCATCAATACTATCGCGCATATCGGCTAGCCTACGTAATACTCCGGTGTAATCGGCTTGCTGCATCAACGGTTCAACATCTGCGGATACACGTTTTAAAGTTTCTGCGAGTTGTTGTTCAGCTGTTTCTTCCAGTAACGCGGGATTTAACTGATGATCCGCTTCATAAGCACCATTTTTACGCAGAATATTATCAATACGCTTGTTACCTGCCGCCAGTGCTTCAGCCTGCTCCATCTGACGGAAAGCGGATACAGCCTGCATCCGCTGCATGAAATCCAATGGACGGGTAGGTTGTAACGCCAAAACGGCTTCAAATACATCGCCATGATGACCGGCATCAGCCGCATAACCACGTAAACGGTCAAACAGATATTGCATTACCGGAGCGACAACATCTGTTTCGGTCAGTTGTGTATCAAAGTTTCCGACCGATTGCTGTAACAACTCAGCAAGATCCAGATCCAGATTATTTTCAATAATGATGCGTAAAACACCCAACGCCGCACGGCGTAGAGCAAACGGATCTTTGGCACCTGATGGTGGCTGACCGATACCAAACAAACCACATAATGTATCAATTTTCTCGGCCAGACTCAGTGCTTGTCCGGTTTTACCCTGCGGTAAAATATCTCCAGCAAAACGAGGTAAATATTGCTCATCCATTGCCAAGGCAAGTTCTTCCTGCTCCCCATCTAGCCGGGCATAAAAACTGCCCATAATGCCCTGCAGTTCCGGAAATTCACCGACCATTTCGGTAACCAAATCACATTTAGCCAGCATCGCCGCACGTTGTGCCAAAGCCATATCGCCACCGATTTTGCTGGCAATAAAACCGGCCAACTTGGCAACGCGCTGGGATTTGTCATAGACAGTGCCCAACTGATTCTGAAACACGATGGTTTTGAGTTGTTCCTGACGCTCTGCCAGTGGGCGTTTTCTATCGGTATCCCAGAAAAATGCTGCATCGCTTAAGCGAGGCAGAATCACTCGTTCATTACCAGCAATAACCTGCGCCGGATCGCGACTTTCAATGTTACACACCGTAATAAAATACGGCAGCAACTTACCTGCAGCATCTTCTACCGGAAAATATTTTTGATGGCCTTGCATCGAAGAGATCAAAGCTTGCGATGGCAGTTCGAGAAACCGCTTTTCAAACTCACCCGACAAGGCAACTGGCCATTCCACCAGTCCAGTAACTTCATCCAGCAATTCGTCATCAATAATGGCCTGACCACCCAGTTTGCTGGCCAACTCATTTACCTGACCACGAATAGCCTCACGACGCTCTGCAAAATCGACCATCACATGGCCTTCGCTGAGCAATTGCGGCGCATAGGTCTGTGCACTGCTGATACGAATCGCATGGGGATGATGAAACCGATGTCCATAGATAGCAAGCTAGGTGCCGTGGATCGCATGGGCCGTCGCATGGCGGCCCGCCTGGACGCGTCCACCGAGGAACTGCCCCACGATATCAGTGAGCGTTTGCGGGTG
>JAMCRH010000253.1:1616-2583 GCA_023380515.1 Gammaproteobacteria bacterium
GGTATGACTTCATCACCTAACATTAAAATCAGCCAATGCACCGGCCTGACAAATTCTTCAGACAAACTGCCCCAGCGCATACGCTTGGGAATTGGCAATGCCGCCAGTGCCTGCTTGACAATTTCTGGCAGTAACTCAGCGGCAGCTTGGCCAGCTTGTTGTTCGCGATAGACTAACCAGGCACCTTTATCAGTTTGCAGTGTTTCCAATGCATCAACTTCCACACCGCAGGAACGGGCAAAGCCCTGCAACGCTTTGGTTGGATTGCCATCTTCATCAAAACCAGCGGTAACGGCGGGACCACGCTTTTCGATATTGCGATCGGCCTGGTGAGTCTGCAGTCCGGTAATCACTACCGCTAAACGACGGGGACTAGCATAGGCTTTGGAAGTTGAGAAAGTGAGTTCTGCCTCAGTTAATCCTTTTTCGATACCTTTGAGTAAAGCATCACTCAAAGTCGACAAAGCCTTTGGTGGTAACTCTTCGGTACCCAGCTCTAACAGGAAATCACGTACATCACTCATGACTGCACCTCTTCCTGGTTGGCTAACATCGGGAAGCCTAATGACTCACGGCGGTCGTAATAAGCCTGAGCAACAGCTCTGGCCAATGTTCTGACGCGCAGGATAAAACGCTGTCTTTCCGTAACCGAAATCGCTTTACGTGCATCCAGCAGGTTAAAGGTATGTGATGCTTTCAACACCATTTCATAAGCAGGTAATGGCAAGCCCGCTGCAATCATTCGTTCACTCTCTTTTTCACAATTATCGAACTGCTGAAACAGATGTTCGGTATTGGCATGTTCAAAGTTATAGGTCGACATTTCGACTTCGTTCTGATGAAACACATCGCCGTAAGTGACTTTGCCGAGTGGACCATCGGCCCAAATCAGGTCGTAAACACTGGCAACACCTTGCAGATACATGGCGATACGTTCCAGACCATAAGTGATTTCACCGCTGACAGG
>JAMCRH010000254.1 GCA_023380515.1 Gammaproteobacteria bacterium
CGCCGTACCGGCCATAGCGCGTAAGTTACAAACCCTTATTGATGTCGGTTTGTCTTACATTCGCTTAGGCCAATCGGCCACCACGCTGTCTGGTGGTGAAGCACAACGGGTGAAATTAGCCCGTGAACTGTCGAAGCGCGATACCGGGAAAACCCTGTATATTCTGGATGAGCCGACCACAGGTTTGCATTTCCACGATATTCAGCAACTCTTAACTGTCATCCACCGGCTTCGCGACCACGGCAACACCATTGTGGTGATTGAGCATAACCTCGACGTGATTAAAACTGCTGACTGGATCGTGGACTTAGGCCCAGAAGGTGGTAGCGGTGGCGGCGAGATTCTAGTGGCCGGCAGTCCCGAGGCCATTTGTGAACACCCCACGTCGCACACTGGGCGCTTTTTAAAGCCCATGTTGCAGGCTAAACGTTAAGCTCAAACTAAACGTTCAATTGAGACGAATCAAAAGAGACGCGAATGGAAGGTACCCCCAAGCAACCGAAAAACTGCTCTTCGTTACTTGAAGAGCTTGTCGAAGAAGCCCGCCAAGCACCACGCGGCGGGCAAGTTGCGGATTATATTCCAGCGCTAGCTGAGGTGGAACCCGACCAACTTGGGATCGCGGTGGTCGAGCTCGATGGCAGTGTGCATACCGCTGGCGACGCCAATGTCCCCTTTTCGATTCAAAGTATCTCGAAGATTTTCGGCCTTGCCATGGCGATGTCCCGCACGGACGACACCTTGTGGGAGCGCGTGCGGATGGAGCCATCCGGCCAAGCGTTTAACTCAGTCGTTCAGCTTGAGTGGGAGCATGGCATCCCACGAAATCCATTTATCAATGCCGGCGCCATTGTCATTGCAGACGTGCTAACCAGTCGCTATTCCGCAAGCAAAACTGCGTTTCTCCAATATGTTCGACATCTTGCGGGGAAGGAGTCCATTGGCGCTGACCATCGCGTCTGGGAATCGGAAAAGCAACACGGCAACCGCAATGCAGCACTCGCATACCTGATGAAAAGCTTCGGGAATATCGAGTCTGAGGTGTCGGCCGTGCTCGACCATTATTTCTTTCAGTGTGCGGTTAGTATGAGCTGCGTTGACCTTGCTAAAAGTCTTAGCTTCCTAGCGAATAAGGGCGTACAGCCTGGTAGCGACGAACGCATTTGCGACGCTCGTTCAGCGCACCGAATTAACGCGCTGCTTTCAACCAGCGGCATGTATGATCAGTCAGGAGAATTTGCCTTTACAGTCGGCTTGCCAGCAAAAAGCGGCGTTGGTGGTGGTATTGTTGCGGTTGTCCCGGATTACGGCGTGATTTGTGCGTGGAGCCCGCCCCTCAATCGGTTCGGTAACCCCGCCCGCGCGGTGAGTATGATCACCGAATTCGCCCAACGATTAGGACTCTCGGTCTATCACTGATGAGAATTGGGTTAACCGCAGCTTGTAACGACGGATCTGTGCCTGAATGAATGGGTCCGCAGCCACTCGGTCTAAGTAATGAAAAAGCTGCACGACACTTACCGGGCTAGTTGGTGAGAAAATGATTTGGGTCTGATAGTCATCGTCGTAATAAGGCGACGCGTACAACCCGTCGACTTGCTCAGGTTCTTCCGCCGTAAGCCAATTCACAAACTCTTCGCTCAGCATCGCAAACTGAATCCGACCGTGACGTAACATATTCAGTACGGTTTGCTGGTTATTGGCGCGGTACATCCGATATTCTTGTTCCGAGTAATGGCTATCCGTCACCATGTTTGTTAACTGGTAATGGTAACCCACCACGCCGCCAATACGGTCATTCTCTCGCTGCTCCCAGTAGTCATTTTGCAATGAATACAAACGATCCCGACCCCGCAATATCCCTGGTGAAGCGTAGTATTCATAACCCGATTCCTCCCAGCCCCAGTTCTCTGACTCAAAGAAAATCAGGTCACAGCATCCAACCGCTGATAAAGCGCTGTAGCGGTCTTGAGGGCGAACTTCGCGAATAATAAATTCATAGTCGTCCTGAACGTCGTTCAGCCCGTATATTAAATCCGCGAGAAAATGCTGGCCACTGTGGGAGTTGTAATAAGGTGCATAGTCATAAGCTGCAACATACACACGCTCGCGCGCTGTCGAGCTTTCGGTTGCTGTTGCAGGCGAAGTCAGAACAAGAATTACTAGTGCGCAAAATACAACAAGGCAAGACCGCGCAACGGCCTTGCCTTGAAAAGAAGTTTTCATGCTCATTGGAAAGCGCATGGATTACCTTAAGTTAGGTTTAAGATAAAAGTTTTCGCGTTTCCCTGCGATGAATACTGTTTTAGCCACCCAGCTCGTAGTATGTCGCTGCACCTGGACCAACAGGTAAACCTGCCGCAAACACCCAGATATAGAAGAGCGTAACCCAACCAACAAAGAACACGATGGTGTATGGCAACATCACCGAAATAAGTGTACCAATCCCAATGTCCTTTTTATACCGAGCTGCGACCGCCAAAATCAAGCCAAAATAGCTCATCATCGGCGTGATGATATTCGTCACTGAATCACCAATCCGGTATGCCGCCTGCACGAGCTCTGGCGCATAACCGATTAACATCAACATCGGCACAAAAATTGGTGCGGTAATCGCCCACTGTGCTGACGCTGAGCCAAGCATCAGGTTAACAAAAGCACACATCAAAATAAAGAAAACAAAGACCATTGGTCCAGTTAGGTTGATTGCTTCAAGGAATGCCGCACCTTTGACTGCCATGATGGTGCCGAAGTTGGTCCAACCAAAGAAGGCAACGAACTGCGCCGCAAAGAATACCAAGACAATATACAAGCCCATGCTACTCATGGTTTTTGACATCGCATGAATGACATCAACATCTGAGCGCATGGTTCGCGTGACATAGCCGTAAACGTAACCCGGAATGGCAAAGGTAATAAAGATATACACCACGATACCATTCAAGAATGGCGAACGAGCAACGCCTCCCGTGTCTTGGTTACGCAACACACCCCATTCTGGCACAATCGTTAAGGCCAGCAGTGCAGCGAGCGACAAGAAGGTTAAGCCTGCGAGTTGCAAACCAAGCTTCTCTTGCTTGCTAAGTTTTTCCATTTTGACGCTGCCGTCATCTTCATAATCCGGATCAGCATCGGATGGGTTGTACTTCCCTAATTTCGGCTCGACGATTTTTTCGGTGACGAACGCACCGAGTCCAGCAATTAGAAAGGTACTGACGAACATAAAGAACCAATTGGCTTCAGGTCCCACAACATAGTCGGGATCGAGTAACGCTGCAGCTTCGGTTGTAAAACCCGCAAGCAATGGGTCAACTGTACCGATAAACAAGTTCGCACTGTAACCTGCGGATACACCAGCAAACGCCGCCGCAAGACCTGCAAGCGGGTGACGCCCTAAAGAATGGAATATCATCGCAGCTAATGGCACTAGCACCACATAGCCAAGCTCTGAGGCCGTATTCGAGATAACCCCGGCAAAAACTACAACAATTGTGACCATACGCGGAGAAGCACCCATCACCATGCCACGCATTAATGCCGATAACATGCCTGAGCGTTCAGCAATACCCACCCCAAGAATCGCCACTAATACCGTTCCGAGTGGCGCAAATCCGGTGAAGTTCGTGACTAGGTTAGAGACCATCCAACGTATACCGTCGCCGCTTAGGAGGCTGTTCACGGTAATAATGACGCCTTCTTGGCCCGGTCGCGGATCCGCAGCACTGACACCGAAAAACGCAGCAACGCCACTAGCAAATACAACGAGCAGCGCAAAGAGTGCAAACAAGGTAACCGGATGTGGTAAGAGATTTCCTAACCATTCAACTGTATCGAGGAATCGGGTAAACCAACCACGTTGCTCCATCCCATTGTTATTCTGCTTATTTTCAGCCGCAGCCATGCGGGTCTCCTTTTAGTTCTTGTCAGCGACGGAGGTTGACGCTGCTGTCTCGTTTTTAAATAGGCGCTTATTGTACGGGAAACGGCGCCTTGCAACAAATCCGCCCTGCTGCCAGATACGCACAATCAACAGGATACCGCTGAGTACAAACCACAAACACAGCAAGCCTAACGTCGAAATCAAAATATTATTAAAATTGCGTGCGCCACTATAATCCATAAAGTGCAGACGATACATCCAGTCTGCGATAACCCACGGATCATTGCGATGACCGATAACTTCACCACTGGCTTCGTCAATATAAACCCGCGTATTCAAGCCATCTGCAAACTGCGCCCGAAAGCCGCGGCCGCGCCAACCGACTAATTCGGAACTACGATTAATTTGTTCTAATCCCGCAAACATACCCGGCCCAGTATAAGAATTGACTGCAAGCCGCTGTGCCGTCACCGTCGAGGTAAACCAAGGCCGCCCCGTCGTCCCATCGAACCAAACATAGTTGAAGTCTTGGTGCTCTATTTCAGTGCTCCCATGGGTGGCTGCATTCGCCGTGGCGACTTTAAACTGCGCGATACCGTCAACCATCCGCAGTTCGACTTGATAAACCTCGCCAAGACGCGCCACTCGTTCGACCGGGAACTGCAAGGACTGTGTTGCAATCGTTTCCGCGTCGAGACGCTGGTGATATTGAGTCGCTGACAACGCCTCGCGGCCTTGCCAACTGAAATAAAAGCCAGTCACAGCCCAAATAAGTACCTGCAAAAACAAAATCGTTGCTAACGTGCGATGCAATCGAATCAGCGTCGAGGTTTTCCGTCCTTTGATTTTATGCAGCTTTTCCATGCGCTTACCGGTCTGCCGGTGCTGCCGCCGTGTTCGGCGACTCGGTTGCACGTTATGATCTACTTCCGCCATAGCTGCCTCCACGTCCGGGTATAGAAATGCCGCAGCAACAAGTAAGAACCAGTGATGGCAATGAAGAAAGTTGTAATGGTGAAGAACAGAATCCAAGGCGTACTAATGTTCTCACGCTCTTGGTAGTCCATAATGTGCAGCATCCACGCCAAATCAAACCAGCGCCATGCGCGGTGGCGCTTAGTGACTAGCTCACCCGTTTGCGCACTTAAATAAAGAGATGTGTTGCGACGGTCTGAAAAGTCCACTCGCCAAACTGGTAAATGTCGAGGATGTAATTCCGCTGGACCGGAATCGGCTAGCAGTTCAATACGCTCTAATTGCGCTTGCTGCCCCGGAATCGGCCGATAATAACGCAGCGCCAAGGCGCGAATATCACTCTCAGCCAAAACAATTGGCTGCAGACCTTCGGCTGTTAGTAAATGCTTACTTTCGCTGGTGGTTACCTGAAACGCGTGACGAAACTCACCGTCGACCAAACGGTTCACCAACACCACGTTCGTCGCGCCCGGCACCGCCTGAACCACATCCTGAAATCGCTGCCCGAGCGCCAATTCGGTCAATGCAACCTGGCCAATCGGGCGATCAGCCTCTTGCACTAAGTGGTTACCATGGATGTAATGCAGTTGCATCAATACCATAAACGCACCTGTTATCGCCCAGATAATCAGCTGGATCCCAAACAAGAGCGTTAACCATCGATGAATTTTTCGAACGTTCCAAGACTTTTTTCGCATTTTTATTATTATTTGACCGCCAAAGAGCACCCTTTTTAGCACGCCACGCCTTG
>JAMCRH010000255.1 GCA_023380515.1 Gammaproteobacteria bacterium
CCGATGGCATCGGTGGTGCATTAGAACAAATTGGAGCGCTGAGTTCGGGCAGCCAAGTCGCTAGCAAGAATGCCGACGAAGCAGCGCATTTGTTCTTTGGCCAAGCGATTAGTAAAGCCATGTCAATTTTTGCCACCCACCCACCATTAAAGGATCGAATTAAACGAATTCGGCCTAACTGGGACGGCAAGTTCCGCGCCAATCCACGGCCGGAGTTGCAGGCGGAGCTAGAGTCAGAAGGTGCGAATTCTGCAGGCTCTCAACAAGAGCGATCACGTCAGCGCATGGTCGAAACTATTACCGCTGCTGCAACGATTGGCGCGGCTTTTGAGACGCCCGCTAGTGCGAATGAGCAAGAGCTTATCGGCGAAGCGCGCAATCAAGAGGGTGCTGAAGCATTAGTGTTGGCAATGGCTTTGAGCGACAACGATGAAATTCGCGCTGCGCAACTGCAAGAAATTAGTCGTCAACACACTGCACAAATTAGTGCCCGTACCGCAGCTGATTTCGAGAAACTTAAACCGTTTGAGCTTGAAAAGCGACTGGCCTTTGTCGAACGTGCAATTCCGGCATTAAAAACCTTGTCGCAGCATGAAGCCTATGCCCTGCTGAACACGCTGCACCAAGTGGTCGAAGCAGATCAGCAAACCTCTCTCTACGAATGGTGTTTAACGCAAATTGTGACGCGTTATGTGCGCGCGGAATTTGAACCCAATCGGCGGGTGAAGCGTGTGGATGTGCGCCGCCAAAGCGATGCCGAGTTTACCCTCTCGGTTCTGGCTTGGTACGGCCACGACAATGACAACGATGCATTGCAGGCTTTTAATCTGGGTGCGACTGGTTTCGGTCAGCGTTTGCAACCATTCCGTCAGCAACCATACAGCTTTGCCGAGTTAGGTGACTGTTTAGAACGCATTAATACTTGGTCCGTCACCGACAAAGCCAAACTTGTTCAAGCTTGGATTACCTGTGTTCGTAGTGACGGCGAAATTAATGTAGTGGAACAAAAGCTCCTACTCACGCTTTGTGCGTGTATCGGTGAACCGCTGCCAACCTTAGAGCTTTAGCGCTAACAACGTGCGGATTTGGTCGGCGATATCCGCCGGCCGCTCCTGCATAAAGCAATGCCCGCCCTGCGTTTGCGTAATTGGCAAATCCGGGGCAAATTGCTGCCACTGTTCCAGCGCTTGGTGTACAAACGGATACGTGCTGTCGCCAACTAATACTTGTGTCGGCACCTCGAGCACTGGGAGCTCCTGCCACAAATTAGTGGCGTAGCTACTAAAAATCTCAGCTTCTCGTTCCGGCGCACATTTCAGTTGCCATAGTCCTTGCTCATTGGCAGTCATGGCGTGTGCCACATAAGCGCGTAGAGCTTCTTCCGTCCAGCCCCGGAACATGCCACGGTTTTGCAGGCTAGCAAAAGCCGCATCAGCATTGACCCACTCTGCTCGCCGCTTTTTTGCTTTGCGAGCATACGGGTTAAAACGATAAAGCCCGGTTAAGCGCAATGACGTTGCCCAACGCAATAAGTGACGGGGAAACAAAATCGGGTCAAGCAACAAAATTCGGTCAAATGCTTGCGAGTCGCGTGCGCCATATAAGCTTGTCAGAACACCGCCAAAACTATGCCCAACACCAACCTTCAAAACCGACTCGTACTCTAGGCGAAACTGGCGCCAGACCGTTTCCGCCAATTCTGAGCTACGCTGCCAACCGACAAAACGGCCACCGTGCTCGCTATCGCCATGGCCTTGAGCATCGTGTAAAAAGATATCGTAATCGTTTGCAAGTTGTTGCCAAAGTGGCAAATAAGTCAGGCCTGAGTAACTATTACCGTGAATAAAATGCAGTACGGGTAGACCACGCGGAACCGTTCGTAGTCCAGTTAACAAGAATCCCTCTGGGGTGCGATATTGCCAGCGTAACCATTCGATACCACCAATCACTTCCACGCTTAAACCCCTACATTCTATCGGTTGAAAAATTTGAGAAACCACTCATTATACGCATATACCCTGAAATTGGCTGCCCGAGGAGAAACTCATGGCACAATGGCTTACCGGTACCGTGATTGAAAACAAACGCTGGAACGACCAACTTTTTAGTTTGCGTGTCGAGGCACCACCGTTTGACTTCGTCGCCGGTCAGTTTGTTCGCCTTGGCTTACCGGGCGCCGAAAAGCGCCTGCAACGCGCCTATTCCTTGGTCAATAGTCCAAGTGACCCCGTGCTTGATTTTCTGATCACGAGCGTACCAACCGGTGAGCTTTCGCCACGCCTCGACTTACTTTTGCCGGGCGATACCGTTGAAGTCAGCCAGCCGCCTTCCGGTTTCTTTATTCTCAGCGAAATCCCTGAAGGCGAAACGCTCTGGTTAGTCAGCACCGGCACCGGAATCGGCCCTTATTTGTCGATGCTTGGCACCGAAACACCGTGGCAACGATTCAAAAAGATTTACCTTGTGCATGGTGTCCGTTATCGCCACGACCTATGCTACCAAGAACTCATTCAACAATGGCAATTAGAGCATCCAGAGCAACTGATATATCAACCTGTGGTTACCCGTGAGGCTTGCCCAGGAGCAATGCAGCAACGCATTCCACAATTAATTCGCAGTGGCGAGCTCGAGGCGAAGGTTGCCGGCACGTTAGACACAAACGCTCAAGTCATGCTGTGCGGTAACCCCGAAATGATCCTCGATGCCAAAGCTGCCTTGTTAGAAAAAGGTCTCGACAAAAACTTACGGCGTAAGCCTGGCAATGTCACCGTTGAGCAATACTGGAAATAGCGCGCTGAACCTGACTTACATCCAGCGCTTGTGGTTACTAGCTGTGAGCTCTAACAATTGTGCTTTCAGTGCTTCTGCCGCACTACGCTGCAACCAAGGAATGGTCAGGCTGCCACCGGCTGTATCAGCACGCAGCTGACAACAACCAAACAGTCGCTGCCAAGGCGACTGCTGAATACTGACACGCTGCATTTTTGCTGCCGGCACCCACCGTTGGCGTTGGCCAATCCAAGCGGTCCGCACAACTAGCCACTGACCGTCGACATGCCAACCAAATCGACGCCACCACACCCAACGCCAAACTAACACCACGACGGCACTAATAGCTCCGGCCAACGGCTCAAAAATCAAACCCATGGCAACGCCAATAATTAACCAGTAGCGAAAGACAAAAGCGCCATGCACCCGCTGCCAATCCGCAGTGGTAAACTGCAAGTCACTCGTCAGTGCCTGTAACCGTGATGACGTGAGAATGGGCACCGTAAAGCGCCCTTCAGCTTTTTCGTGATTTGCTCCTGCCTGCAGAATTCGCACGCTCCAACGTTGCAATAAGCGACCGACTAAGCCTTGGCGCATTTCCACCAATTGTAGTTTCGGCATACGGAAACTACGGGAGAGTTTACTTAACAAACCAGCGCGATAATGCACGCGGTCGCCTTGGCGGACGAGATGGTAGCCATAGAACAAGTTGAAGTAATACAGTGTGGTCAAAATCAAAATCGTAGCAAAAAACGCCAGCGCAATGGCTGTGCCAACGAGCAGCGCTTGAAACTGCGACTCAAAACCAGCTAACCAAAGCTCAAACTGCTCAGTGATGTAGTTGGTCATGGTTTGATTGGCGAAAATGAAGGCCACCAATGCACTGATCATAATAAAAATATTCTGCATGGAGCCAATGCGCCAAACTTCGCTTGTGGGCAACTGCAGCTCAAAGTCATGCGTCAGGTCGCTGGCTTCTGCGCCCGACTGCTCGGCAACACCCGCCTCTTGAGATTTAGCCAACACGCGTTGTTGTAAATCAGCCGACAAAGCAACCGACAGCGCCGGAATTTCAACTTCCTTGCCTTTACTACCGGCGCTTTGCAAGCTCAGAACCGTTAAATTAAAAGGCTTGAGCCAAAAAGGCTGGCGAATATCCGCCTGTTGAATGCGTTCGTATCCTAGGTTGAGTTCAGTGACTTTGAATACCCCTTGCTTGACACGAATACGCTGTTCATCGAATTGCCAGAGAAAACGCCGATACCGCAAAAACGTAGCGATTAACAAAATGGTTAGTAAACCAGCTAACACATAGGGCACAAACTGGAGATGATTACGCAGGGCAAAATAAACCCCGACTAACGCAGGTACGGCTTGGTACAAAAAGCGAACAAAAATACGAATGCTACTAATTAAGAACGCCAATAAAGCAATTAATGGTAAGCGGTTCCAACCTTGTGCTGGGTTAGTCATGCCGACGTTCCTCAGCTTCGGCTTGCGGTTCTGCAGAACTGGTCATGGCCGCACTGGTAATGGCCTCATCGCTAATTTCTTCTTGCGCGATTTCTTGTAGTAATTGATTGCGAATCGCTTCGCTGCTGTCTTTGGGTAAACCGGGGATAACTAAATCAGCGCCTGTGCCGCCTGCGGTATAAAGAATCAGCCGTGAGATTCCGAGCAAGCGCTCGACCGGGCCTTGTTGAATTTCGATGTGCTGCAAACGGTTATGGGTGACTGACGTTTCCCGCCACCACCAGGCACCTAATTGAAAGTGAACACGGTCTTCGGCAAGCAAGTAACGGGTCACGCGATAACGAATCGGCGCCCAAAAAAATACCAAAATTGCCCATAAAACCAAGAGCACTGCCGCGCCCACATAACTCACCCACTGCGGGATAGCGTCAATAAACCAAGCAACAACCACGAAAACAAATAACAGTGCGATTAAAACTGTTTTATCGAAGCGCAAATACCAAACGTAATTTTTCGCAACGTTTTGCCAAGACTGAGTGTCCGTCATAATGACCCTTTTATTTTTATTCTGTTTCCTTATTCATCAAGAGTACCCCAATTTGCAACAATGAGCACCTGCCTCAAAATGATTGATGATCAAAAATAGTTTAAATTTCAGCCTTCGTGATTGTTAATCATTGTCGTTCTAATCCATAATGAGTCATACCTCATAAAGAAGTTCCTCATCACTCCTTTTGAGGGCAGAGCAAGATGGAATTTTGCAGCTGATACTTTTCGCTCAACCATAGGCAGGCTGATTGTGCTCTCACTCGTTTTTTCTGCACTGACATTTGCAGTGCTCCACAGCCAAGTTGACGCTAGCGCCGACCGCGATTTGCCGTGGGTGATCAACACTGCGCCGCCTTTTCATATCGTCTCTGGACAGTTTCGTAACGAAGGTATTTGTGATGTCCTCATGGACGTCGTTGACGAGCATTTACCCGACCATAATAAAACCCGAACCGTTTACCCGCAGACTCGTATCACCCAGCAATTTGACGAACGTAACCAATGCTTCCCTTGCATGATTTATCGGCCTGAGTCTGGCAATGCGGTATTCACTGAGCCAACCCACTTCTATTATCCGCACGGTGTCATCACCACCAAAGCCAATGCAACACGAATGAAAGCTCGCTATGGTAATCCGATTGCATTGAGCCAATTAGTTGCTGACGACTCATGGCGCTTCGGCTACCCTGCTGGCCGGCGTTACCCAGCACTACAAGCTATTCTCGAGTCGCAGTCTGCAGTCGGTGGCTATCGGTTAGTCCACACTGGCGAAAATGCGACCTTGGCTATTTTAGAGATGATTAAGAGCAATCGTATTGACTACACCATTGACTATCAAATACTGCACCAAGTCGACATCGAGCTCGGCGGCACACAACTTGAATTTATTGAAATAAAAGAGACCGCCGGCACACACATACTCGGTGCTATCGGTTGCACGAATAACGCTTGGGGTCAGCAAATCACGACAGCGATTAACCAACATATTGATCAAATTCGTCGTGACCCACGTTTCTTAGCCAACCTCGACCGTTGGTTTCAGAACCACCCGGGTGATAAAGAGTATCTTGAGCAATTAGCCGAACTCGTGTGGCAGAAAGATTCAAATTAACTCGCGACCCGGCTCGATTGGCTAGACTTTGCTACACTTACTAGAACAATTCACCAAAGGATTCGATTATGATTAAAGCACAACAAGCAGTTCCTGTGGGTAACCTCACCACAAAAGGCCAAGTGGGAATGGACCAAGTCAATCCAGCTGAGAAATTTAAGCAGGGCTTACATGTTCTATTTGCCGTGCCTGGCGCATTTACCCCAACCTGCTCTGAGCAACATTTACCTGGTTATATTCAGCACGCGGATACCTTTAAAGAAAAGGGTGTTGCAGGCATTTACTGCCTTGCTGTCAACGACGCATTCGTGATGGCTGCTTGGGGCAAAGAGCAAGGCGCAACTGACAAAGTGACCATGCTGTCAGACGGTGACGGCGCTTGGGTCAAAGAGCTTGGATTAAGCATGGATACCGGTGCGTTCGGTGGTGTGCGCAGTCAGCGTTTTGCCATGATCATTCGCGACGGCAAAGTTGAACACGTCTTCGTTGAAGCCGAGAAACAATTTGACGTTAGTAGTGCTGAGCACGTACTCAAACACTTATAAGCACTTGCTTTACGAAAAGGAGTGAGTGGCCATTTTGCGCCGCTCACAACTTTTCAATTTCACGACCAATCCCCGCAATGCCAGCTGCCCGTGGCATTTCTGCCAACAGAAAGTCGATTAATACCCTTACCGCAGGAAGTAGACCACGACGATACGGATACACCATATGAAGTTTGCCGACCGGTAGTTTCCATGCTGGTAACACTCGCTGAATGTAACCGAGCTCTTCATACTCATGGCACAGGTAGGTGGGCAAAGACACCACACCCTGACCGGCGCGAGCGGCTTCACGCAGCATTGCCATGTCGTCAGTAATCAAACGAGGCTGATAACTCAACGAAAGGTTTTCATTGGTCGCACTGGTAAATTGCCATAAATAACGGCCGGACGAATAATGTAGCGATAACGCTGGCCAGTTCATTAAATCAGTTGGGTGTTGCGGAGCACCGAGCCGCTCGATCAACTCTGAACTCGCGAACAAGGCGTTGGCGGACGGCAATAGTTCACGCGCAATAAGCGACGACTCTTCGATTTCTGCACGTACACGCAAAGCAATATCAACCTGTTCCTCAATCAAGTTAACCGGTTTGTTGGTCATAACTAAATCGAGTGAAACGTCTGGGTAACGGGCCATAAACTCAGGCAGGATCTGCGCCAACAGCGATTGACTTATGGCATATGGACTGCTGATACGCACCTTGCCACGCGGCTTTTCCTGCACAAACTGAGTCACTTGCTCAGCAGCAGACGCAGCCGCCACCACGGTTTGGCAATGCACCAAAAACTCGCGACCCACATCTGTGAGGTATAGTTTGCGTGTCGTTCGATTAATGAGGCGAACACCAAGCTCTTCTTCGAGGTCAGAAATACGGCGACTCAGGGTCGACTTCGGCATTTGCAGTTGTCGCGCGGCCTCGCTAAAACTGCCCGCTTCAATCACGTGGGCGAAAAGCGCCAGATTAGTGATGTCTTTCATAACACCTCGATAGTAGGAGTGACTTACTATTGTTCCATTTTTGGAACGGCAGTTTTCATTTTAGCCATCTAGTTATGATTATGGAACAGATTTAAAATTGCACCATCAAAATTTAATCACTACCCCCCTGAGGTGCAGTATGAACATTTTACATTTACAAACTGGTTTATTCGGTGAGCAATCAGTTAGTCGTCAGCTTGGCGATAAAATCGTTGCTCGTTTACAGCAAGAGAACTCAGATGCAACCGTGATCAATCGTGACCTCATCACGACTCCAATTCAGCACTTAGACGCTGAGATTTTGTTAGCTGGCGGTACTGAGGTCGACGCGCAAACAGAAAAGCAGCAAGTTGAGCTTGCGTTGACTGAGACCTTACTCGAAGAGTTATTTGCCGCTGACGTCGTGGTCATTGGTGCGCCAATGTATAACTTCTCTATCCCAAGTCAGCTGAAAGCGTGGTTAGACCGCGTTGCGCAAGCTGGACGGACTTTCCGTTATACGGAAGCGGGCCCTGAAGGTTTAGTCAAAGGCAAAAAAGTGTATCTTGCGTCAGCACGTGGCGGAATCTATTCAGAAGGCGCAGCAGCGGCAATGGAATATCAAGAGAGCTACTTAAAGACGGTACTGGGTTTCCTTGGCATGACTGACGTGACCATTATTCGTGCAGAAGGCGTTAACCTAAGCCCTGAAGCGCGTAACGACGCTATCGAAGCGGCCAGCTCAGAAATTTCAGCACTAAGTGCCTAACGTTGTGAACCATTTAGGTTCTTGACTACGTATTCAAGTCATTAGCACATCCCCCCAACCACTACTAATAAGGAACGCCAAACTTTGGCGTTCCTTTTTTTATGGATTATGCTACAAAAGATGAGGACACATTCTTTCGCTAGGAAACGTTGAGCATGGCGGGTGCATTTTTAGACGACATGAAATCAGCTAAGCCGCAATCCTTTGACTTTGGACTGCTCCAAGCCATTGGGCATTACTTACCCTGCTTCGTATACCAATTGCGGCAGAGCGCTGAAGGTGACTATCAATTTTTATACATTTCCGATAACTGTCTTGATATTGTGGGTCTCAATGCTGCAGACGTGATGGCCGACAGTGACACCCTCATCAGTCGCATTCACCCCGATGATCGTGCGCAAGTCTTCTCCGGCACCGCTGTCGCAGTCAAAGATAAAGTTGGCTGGCAAGCCGAGTTTCGAGTCATCAGGCCAAATCAAGATATCGTTTGGATCGAAGCTTTCGACGTTTTCGAATCAAACCCAGATGGTAGTGTGGTGTTCTATGGCTATGCCATGGACATCACCAAACGCAAAAATAATGAACATAAGTTAGCAGCGAGTGAGGCCGATTTTCGTGCCCTTGTCGAGAGTGCCAACGATATTATTTATACCATTGCACCGGACACGACGATTACCTATGTGTCGCCGACATGGCAAGATATTCTTGGCCATGAAGCAGGTGACGTTATTGGCAAAACCTTCGACAATTTCATTTTTGCTGACGACCTACAGCGTTGCTACGATTTCATGGAAAAGTTGATTTCCACGCGGCAAAAACAGAGTGGCTTGGAGTATCGTATTCGCGACATCCACGGTAACTTGCAATGGCACACCACGAACGCATCGCCGATTTTTAATGACGACGGTACCATCAAGAAATTTATGGGGATTGCCCGTGAAATTACTGACCAAAAGGCTCAGCAACAGCATATCCAACAGTTAGCGCATTACGACGTCCTGACACAGCTACCCAACCGCTCGCTCTTTTTTGATTTACTGGATCATCAACTTAAAGTGAGTCAACGAGAGGGTTATAACCTAGCGCTGCTATTTATTGACTTAGATTATTTTAAACCCGTCAATGATCAACATGGTCATGCCGTCGGGGATGAAGTTTTGGCAAAAGTCGCGAAACGCATTGCTCGGGTGTTGCGCCAATCTGACTTAATTGGGCGCATTGGTGGTGACGAGTTTCTGGTGGCTTTGCCAGGATTTTATGACCGCGCTGCACTCGAACCTGCCGCCTTACGCGCTGCGGAGAAAGTCCGCAATGCAATTTGTGAGACCATCTACGTGCAAGACCTACGTATTGAGTTAGCTGCGAGTATCGGTATCGCCTTCTATCCGCTGCACTCAGAGTCGATCAGTGAACTCACTCGCTTGGCCGATAGGGCGATGTATGAGGCCAAACGTCAAGGCAAAAATAAAGTCGCGGTGTTTAACGTCGATCCCCAACAACCTCGTTAACAATCCGTGCCATTTTTGGCATCGCACTCACTGCGACTCACTGTTACAATAATCGTTGATTTTAACCACGAGACGTCTTCAGCCATGATGTTTGTTCGCACACTCTTAGTTAGCTTAATCGCTTTTGGGTTAGCAGGTCCTGTCGTTACTGCAGCCGAAACTGACTCTGACCTAGAACTTGGGCCGAATTGGCGCGTGATTGATGTTTATTATCATCACGAATGGAACCGCAATGACAACCGCGAGGCAGACTTCATCGGCCTGCGAGCGAGTGCGAATATTCGCAACAATGGTTTATTTCGTATCGAAACAAACGGCGGCAAAATCAGTGACCGTATCAATAATGTTGAGCGCGAATACAATGGTTATCAACAGACATTCATGGGCGGTGTGCGCTATGCTGCTAGCGAACAAGCCGACATTTTTTGGTTAGTGGGCGCAACTCGAGTCGAGTTCGAAACAAACTACTACAATTTGAATCGCCACGGTTTAATTAGCCAGTTTGGTATGCGCGGCATGTTAACGCCTGAGTGGGATTTAACTAGCTATTTTCAAATTCAAAAAACTGGGGGCATGACCACCACCAGTCTCCACGCCGACATTCGTTACCGTGCTTGGCGCCGAGTCGATGTCTATGCTGGTGCTGGCCTATTCGCCAACGATCGCAGCGGGCGCATTGGGCTGAGCTTTCATTTCTAGGCACTGACACTAGGTACTGACGATAGGTGCTAACGTAGGCACCTACGGCTCGGCCGAAAGTCTTCCCAGCACTTTATTTCGTCATGAAAAAACGCAAGGCTCTCGCCTTGCGTTATTGTTTAGTGCTGAAGCTTTAATTTACGCGTCGTCTTCGACCCGCACACCCCATAGGTCGTATTCGTCGGTATGAATAATCTCAACCCAAACTTTGTCGCCTGGCTGCACATCAGCTTCATCGGTAAGATAAACGAGGCCATCAATCTCTGGCGCATCCGCATAACTGCGGCCCACGGCACCTTCAGGTGTCACTTCGTCAATCAGCACCAACATTTCTTGGCCAACCCGAGCACGAAGTTTGGCGGCACTAATTTCTTGTGCGACGGCCATAAAGCGCTCGTAACGCTCTTGCTTAACTTCCTCGGGTACTGGGTCTGGCAACTCATTGGCCTTGGCTCCTTCGACCGGTGAGTAAGTGAAGCAGCCAACACGATCCAGCTGCGCTTCACGAAGGAAATCGAGCAACTCGTTAAAGTCTTCTTCGGTTTCCCCAGGGAAGCCAACAATGAATGTACTACGAATGACCAAGTCTGGGCACATTTCCCGCCATTTTTGCACGCGCTCTAAAACCCGCTCAGAAGAGCCGGGGCGCTTCATTAATTTGAGGATTCTCTTACTTGCGTGCTGAAATGGAATATCCAAATACGGCAGAATCTTACCTTCCGCCATCATTGGAATAACATCGTCGACCGATGGATACGGGTAAACATAATGCAAGCGCACCCACACGCCAAGGTCTGCCAGTGCTTCACAAAGCTCAAGCATACGAGTTTTAACTGGACGGCCATCCCAAAAACCAAGCTTGTGTTTTACATCAACACCATAGGCGCTGGTGTCTTGTGAGATAACGAGGAGCTCTTTCACACCCGCATTGGCGAGACGCTTGGCCTCGTCAAGCACGCTTCCCACTGGGCGACTGACAAGGTCACCGCGCATTGAAGGAATAATGCAGAACGTACAGCGATGGTTGCAGCCTTCTGAAATTTTCAAATAGGCAAAATGCCGTGGCGTCAGTTTCACCCCAGTGTCAGGAACCAGCTGCTCAAATGGAATCAGTTCCGGCTTTGGTAAGTGCTCGTGAACTTGGCTCATCACTTCTTCATAAGCGTGCGGCCCCGTAATGGCCAACACATTGGGGTGCACTTCCCGAATTTCATCGTCACGCGCACCGAGGCAGCCCGTCACGAGTACTTTGCCGTTTTCTTTTAATGCTTCACCAATAGCGTCCAGCGACTCTTGGACGGCAGAGTCGATAAACCCGCAGGTATTCACGATCACCATGTCAGCGTTATCGTAACTTGGTACGATCTCGTAACCTTCAGTGCGTAACTGTGTCAGAATCCGCTCGGAGTCAACCAAGTTTTTCGGACAACCTAAGCTTACAAAGCCAATCAGTGGCGACGTCGAGGTCGATTTACTACTCGCCTTAGGTTGAGCAGCCGGCTTGGAACTGGCGGCCTTGCTAGAAACGCTTTCTGGAAGAAAGTGCTGTACATCTGACATAGTTACTTACCTCGCTTTGGGGGCGCATATTCTACCCTAGCTTGCTACTGAAAGAATAGCGGATCAACAGCACCAAGATATTTTCCTTTCTGTAAAGCTACTGCTATCTTTACATAGAGCTCCTAACTTGAGGTACAACCGCCGTGCAGTCACCCTGGCATAGTGCATTATTGCGAACTTTAATCTATGTCGTTTTTGGCGTGGTCTGGATCGTATATTCCGATCGGTTCCTCGAAAATATCGTCGATGACGTGCAAACATTAACGCAACTACAAACCTACAAAGGCTGGAGCTACGTTGGCATTACCGCCGTGCTGTTGTTTTTTCTGTTGTATCAAGGGCTAAAAAAAGAGCGTGCATTATCTGCGCGCGATGAGCTTACCCAACTCTTAAATCGACATATGTTTCGGCAAGAGCTTGAGAGTGAACTCGACTTTGCCCGCGAACATCATCAATCGGTTGCACTAGTCACCTTCAACATTGACGAGTTTCGACGCATTAATCATGCTTGCGGACATCAAGCTGCAGACCGCCTTTTACTGAAAACAGCCGACGCCTTGCGCGACCACTTCGCTACCGAGCCCACGATAATCGCTCGGCTTGGGCCCGACGAGTTTGCCGTTGCCCTTTTGAACATTCGTAATGCGGAAATTGCCGTCACCAAAGCACGTGAATTTCAGCACCTATTTCAAAACCTTGAACTCGAAAATTACCAATTCGAACTGAGTATCGCTGTCGGCATAGCGATGTTCCCAACCGATGCTGAGGAAGTAAAAGACCTTGTTGCCTGTTCAACCCTCGCCCAAGAAGAAGCAAAGAACTTAGGCCATGGACAATTGCGTTTATACGATCACTTTTTTGGTGAAAGTATTCACTCGCGTTTGCAACTGACCACTGACCTTCGCCATGCCATCGAACGCGATGAGCTCTCGGTGGTCTACCAACCCCAATTCTCTGCGCATAATCTTAAACTTACAGGCGTTGAGGCACTGTTGCGTTGGCAACACCCGCAACATGGATTTATCCGCCCCGACACATTTATTAACCTCGCTGAGCAGCAAGGCTTTATCAGTGAAGTCACCGATTATGTGTTTGCAAAATCGATTCGCGAACTCACCGATTTAGAACTACTCGGAACCAGTATTCCGCGGCTTTCAATTAATGTTTCGGCGCTTGATTTTGCCGATGACGACTGTATCGAGCATTTTTACCGACGGCTCGAGAATCTTCACGACTGGTCTTTATTGCAACTCGAGCTCACTGAAACGGCCGTCATCAATAACTTCGAAGATACTTTACGCACATTGAAAATGTTGCGTGACGCCAATGTCAATTTATCAATTGACGATTTTGGCACAGGCTATTCATCGTTGAATGTTCTTCGTCGCTTGCCAATTCATGAAGTCAAAATCGATCGCTCATTTATTCGTGACTTACAAGTTGACGATGACGATCGTACAATTGTAAGGACAATTTTAGCCATGGCGCATTCATTAAACTTGCGCGTTGTTGGCGAAGGCGTTGAACAAATTGAGCAATTATTGTTCTTACAAGAACATGGTTGTCATGATGCGCAGGGTTATCTCCTTGCGAAACCCATGTCAGCTCAAGAGCTTGCGGTGTTTTTGCAGCAAGAGCCGGCGGCTCTTGGTGAAATCCGTTCGCAGTTGCGGGCGAAGTCGTCACCAAAAATAGTCGCGGTGAAAAATACATAAGCGTTAGGAATCAGGGTTACATGTCGAATATTGCTAGTTCAAAGCCAAGCGGTGCCTTGGCTGTCGTCGGAAGTTTTTTGCTCAGCATGCTCGTTTTAGGAGGATGCGCCAGCACCAATGAACCAAGTCAGTCGCAAGCGAGTCAAACCGACTCCGCTGCGACCAAGGAAACCGTTAAACAACCACTGTCACTTGAGCAAGTATGCGAACAGGGTGCCGATTGCCGAACCAATGCCTCGGTTTACCTTGCTTCCGTGCAAGGCGAAGTGAAATTAGAATATGACCAATATTGGCCAGTGGTCTATGAAGGCGAGATCCGCCTGCTACCTGGTGAACGAGTACTGGTTGAAATTGAGTTTGATG
Organism: Gammaproteobacteria bacterium; assembly: GCA_023380515.1. Next base: position 14,017 of record JAMCRH010000255.1, read on the forward strand.
AAAGCCGTCAAGCCAATGTCATTCGCCAAGTGCAAGAGCGCAGCAATCCCGAGCAAACCTTTGAATTGTTTTTCGCTCAGGTTCGCGGCAATTACGGCATGCTGATGTCATTCCGCAACCCGATGACGCAGCCCGTCCAGTTTGATGTCGAGATTACCGGTGTAAGTGGACAACAGCATCGACTGAACACCTGTCCGATTCGCGGCGGCATGTCATTTCATGAACGCTGGCCAGAACCTGCGAAGGAATTGGTTCTGAAGCAGCCACGGATTGTCAATGAACCGAGCAATGGCGTGATGATCTGCTCGAGTTAGTGCACACTAAGCGATGACTGCGCTGGTAGGCGATGACTGCGCTGGTAGGCGATGACTGCGCTGGTAGGCGATGACATAGATCAATGCAACGACCCCGCGAGCAAGATACACTACCAGACAATTCAATCAGAGTGCGATTTACTATGACTCCACATATTCACGCGAATCAAGGCGATTTCGCCAAAACCGTTTTAATGCCTGGCGACCCGCTGCGCGCTAAATTTATTGCTGAGAACTTTCTAACCGATGTACGCGAAGTCAGCCATGTCCGCAACATGCTTGCTTACACCGGGAATTTTCAAGGCCAACCGGTTTCCGTCATGGGTAGCGGTATGGGAATGGCTAGCATTGGTATTTACTCATGGGAGCTGTTTACCCACTTTGATGTCGACACAATCATTCGAGTAGGCTCGTGTGGCGCATATACTGAAGAGTTAAAATTATTCGACGTTCTCTTAGCCGAATCTGCTTGGAGCGAGTCAAGCTTCGCACACACCCAAAATGGCCATAAAGATCCGATCACTTTACCAAGTGCAGCATTAAATCAACGTTTGTTAACCACCGCGAACGAGATTAACGTGCCGTTGTATCAGGGAAAAATTCACTCAAGCGATGTTTTTTATCGCCAAGAGGAAAATGCCCACGAACGTCTATATCGTGAGCAGCAAGTGATCGCTGTGGAAATGGAGTCATTTGCGCTCTTTCACAATGCGCAAGTGTTAGGCAAGCAAGCAGCTTGCCTGTTAACCGTGTCTGACCACTTAGTTACTCAGCAAGCTGCAAGTAGCGAAGATCGCGAGCGTGCATTTACGCAGATGATGCAAGTTGCCTTACATAGCCTAGGCTAACGATTACTTCTCCAGGCGATGCGGCTGTGCCCGCATCGTTTGTCCGTCCTGCGTATGCAGTACCAAATGTCCTTCTGACGTAATATCAAAACGGTTCACTTGATTCAGCAGCTGAACAAACGCCTGCTCAGCTTCATTACGAGGTCCGTCGCACGCCATTTTAGTCATGCCCGTTTCGGCAAATGTCAGCTGCTCACCGGTTAGGTTGTAACCGCCAAAATAACGGTTGCAGCCAGTACTACCGGTCACCCGTTCGTCTTCGAAGAACATAGTCACCACAACTAAGTCCGCGACCGTGTGATCGCCAAGCTGGTCAAACTGCCAAGGGTTCGCTTGCAATAAATCAAGCGGATCGCCAGCACAGCCTTGTAGGCTCTCACCCGGAACTTGCACTTGCGCCGAGTATGGATAAGGCATACCGGTCATACTGTCATGGCACAATTCGTTGCGCACCACTACGCTGCCAGAAAAAGCATTGTTGCTGAACCGAATGCGCTGTGTGTCTTCAGTTTGAGTTTTACTCGTAATGGCAAAGTAGCCAGTGTCCTCACCAAGGCGTTGCAAGTGTGCTTGCTCGGCATAGACTTGCAGTGACCAAAATGGTTCATTGCCAACAGCTCGCAATTCTAACTCACCCGGATCGGTCGGTAAGCTTGCTACTTCCTCAGTCATTGACGAGCACGCCAACAAGCTTAAACTCATAAAACCAAAAACTGGCACCGAGATGACTTTATTCATAGCGTTTCTCCTCAGCGAAAAAAGCAAATACAAAGTTTGTGCAGGCTATTGTCGATGAATACACGGCAAAGGCAAAGTCTGATTACCTTAACTTTACCGTGTTCCTGAGTTTCTCGTCTGTTCTAGAGATTTTTGCGCAGCACTTTTGCGTGCTTAAGATAGCGAGCGCCAGAGGCTTTAACCGTCTCGAAATCCATGGTCTCGGAAGCCACATGGACCTCTTCGAGAGTTTCG
>JAMCRH010000256.1 GCA_023380515.1 Gammaproteobacteria bacterium
ATTGCTCTTGGCTTGCCGCACTACCGACAGCGCCAGCGAGTTCACGCTCAATTCGCTGTAACACGACGGGAGGTACCCAGCCGTCAGCAGGAGCAACGGCGATGGTCATGCCAAGACGGTCATCAAGACGCCGAACTTCGCGATCATCAATGAAGCGCGCTAACACAGAACGAAGTCGCCCCCACGTCACTTGTCGGGCTTGCGCTCCGCCAATATCCTGCTGTTCCGGATTCACAAAGCGCCCAGCTTGACGTTGAATAGGCGCTGGGTCGGGCCACATTCGTGACACCACAATATAGAGCAACACATTGACGGCTAAAGAGACGATTACGCTATGGCTAATAGCAAGATCCGTCAATGATGTGCTTGGTCGCAAAGACGGGATCAGCAACAGGACTATCCAAAGAATTGTTCCTACGCTTAAGGCGATAATACCCCCCGCCCGGCTTCCTTGCTGCCACACCATACCACCAATCAAAGGCGGTCCGAGTTGAGCCAGCAGTGCCATCGCAATCAAACCATTACTGACTAACGGTACCCCGCTTTCAGTCGCTTCATGGTAGAGATAAGCAAGCATGATAATCAGCACGATAGTCAACCGGCGAATATTCAATACACCATCGGCTGAAAGCTTGAGCTCCTGAACACGCCATTTATTGATCCGCAGCCATAGGGGCGTGAAGACATCATTCGACATCATAATGCTGAGCGCCAGCGTCGCCATCATGACCATGCTGGTTGCCGCGGCAAGACCACCAACAAAAGCGATCAAGCTGATATCAGCGCGTTCCGTAAAGACCGGAATCGCGAGCATGAACATATCGTCGAAACGTTGCTCTGGGACCAGCAGCCCGCCGACAAGAGCAATGGGGAGGATGAAAAAGTTGATCGCGAAAAGGTATAACGGAAATCCCCATCGTGCTGTTTTTAACTCACTTGGGTGATTATTTTCGATGAAGTTGACTTGGAATTGGCGTGGTAGCACGAGCATTGCCAGTGCACCTAACAGCATATGTGTCAGGTAGATATAAAGTCCATGAGGCTTTCCGGCTAAAATTTCTTGCGTCACTGTATTCGTGGCGGCATTGATCATTACATCGGCAAAGCCGTCGAATAACTGATACACACAAAATAGGCCGATCAGCATAAAGGCAACGAGCTTCACGAGAGACTCGAACGCCACCGCATCCATAAGGCCGGGATGCTTTTCCGATAAACTGAGTTTGCGCGCACCAAAAAGAATAGCGAAAACTATCATGATGAGCGCAACGCCGGCACTGACATCGACAAACCATGGTGCTTGCTGTGGATCCACACCCGTAATGGCACCAAAGCTCGCCGTAATGGCACGCAATTGCAGCGCGATATAGGGCACTAACGCCACCAAAGCAATCAAGGCCACAAATGCAGAAACAAATTGCGACTTACCGTAACGAGCACCAATTAAGTCCGCAATTGAAGTAAAGTTTTGCTGTTTCACAACGGTTAGAATGTGGCGCATTAACCGATGGGCAAACAAGAAAAAGATGATCCCACCTAAATAAGTGGGCGCAAACCACCAGCCGTAATGCACCGTTTGCGTGACCGTGCCATAAAATGCCCACGTGGTACAGTGGACCCCAAGCGCCAAAGTATACCGCCACGGTTGCGGACGATCCGTGTGTGCTCGCTTTTCCCCACGCGCAGCAATTGAGAAAACAATAAGCAAGTATAAAATGGCCGTGATAAGGACCACCGAAACCGGTAACATAAGCGTTTGTTCTTCTAGTTATTCTGACTAATGAGAAGGCTCAAGGCTCTACGATAGGAGAAAATCTGAGCAGTTGCACCTGTTCTTTCGATTTATATGCCATGACGAATAAAAACCTAGCGCCTCACTGCCCATTGTGTGCCAGTTCCGCAACGACTTTTTGGCACCAAGACTTACGCCGGCCGGTAGCCGGGCGGGAGTATTGGCAATGTGGCCATTGCGCCTTAGTTTTTGTGCCCAAAGAGTTTCACCTTGAGCCTGCTGCTGAAAAAGCCATTTATGACCTGCACGAGAATGACCCAAATGACCCTGGCTATCGACAGTTTCTAAGTCGCGCACTCACGCCCATTCTGCGGCACTTTGCCAACGCCTCAAATCGAGCCGAGCTATTGGGCCTTGATTTCGGCTGTGGCCCTGGCCCAGCCATTGCGCCAATGTTGGCTGAAGAGGGGCTATCGTGCTGCAACTATGATCTGTATTACTGGGATGATCGTGAGCTACTCACAAAACGCTATGACTTTATTGTCAGCACGGAAGTATTTGAACACTTAGCTCGCCCGCGTGATGCATTCAGCCAACTGATTCCCTTATTAAAACCCGGAGGGCTGCTCGTGATCATGACCCAGAGACCCCTCGATTTAGCAGCTTTCTCCCGTTGGGGATATACCCTCGACCCAACTCACATTACTTTTTTTCGTGATGAAACACTGTCTTGGCTAGCTGATTTTTACCAGTTGCCACTAATCGAACTGAGCCGTGATGTCGCGGTTTTCCAAAAACCCTGAAAAACCAAATAAATACCAAGCTCTCCTGTTTTCAGCTATCTTGTAAGGATACCTATTACGCACGAGAGGAGAATTCGCATGTTGCCCGAATTAGCTGCTTACCACACCACGTTTGTTTGGCTCGGAATCTTACTTGCGATGATTATGCTGCAATGGCTTATCGCGAGTTACACCAAAGCGTCACAACCCGGCGCCATTCCGGGCTTACCGCCCCGTGACGCTGGCCATCGTAGTTTTGTCTTTCGCGCTTGGCGCACGCACCAAAACACACTTGAGAATGCCGGCACCATGATCGGTGGTTGTTTATTTGCAGTTTTAGTGGGGGCGAATCCGAGCTTGCTGGCCATTTTAATGGCAGTCATGGTCATCGCTCGAATTTTACACATGGTGCTTTATTACCAAATTGCCACCGAGAAGAACCCTAGCCCGCGTAGTTATTTCTTTATGCTGAGTTGGTTCGCCAACATTGGCATTCTCATTCTGGGCTTTGTCGCTTTATTTAATTAATCACATCACGCAAAAAGGACCGCTCCATGAGAATTGTAATTCGTAGTTTGGTAAAAGGCCTTGGAATTATTCTGCCGATTCTCATTACGATTGAGCTGCTTCGATGGTTATTGGTCACTGTCGAGACTCGTATGTCGCCTGCGCTTGAGTTGGTGCTGCGCAACGATTTCTATATCCCCGGTATGGCCATTTTATTCTTCCTACTGATTTGTATCTTAATCGGATTCAGCGCCCGTTGGCGCTCATTCTCTTGGTTGTGGGAATTGCCGGGCAAAATTCTACTGAAGATTCCGGGCGCCAGTCAGGTCTATGGCATTCTGCAAGAGCTCATTGAAGTAATGTCCGGGAAGAATTTTGCCGATGAGTCGGTGGTTCTCGTTAAACTCCCACAATCAGACGTTGAACTGATTGGCATTGTCACTAAGAAAGGCGGTATAAAAGATGATCGAATGTCGTCGTTAATGAATGACGAACAGCTCGCGGTCTTTTTGCCGATGGCCTACAACATTGGTGGCTATACCATTATTGTACCAAAGTCATGCACCCGAAATGTCGATATGAAGCCAGCCGAAGCGCTGCAGTTAGTCTTAAGCGGTGGTCTTGGCAGCAGCAAAAGCACACCAGAGCAAAAATAATAGAACCCGGGTTTAAGCCCTTAAAGTAAGAGAATTAATTCATGAATATCATTCCGTCTGCGCGTATTAGCGGCGTAGCGCTCGCTCTGTTGGCGAGCACAACACTTGCCGTAAATGCTGGAGAGCCGGGTTATTACCGTGCGCCAGCAATTCATCACGATCAAATTATCTTTACTGCTGAAGGCGACTTATGGCGGGGTAATATTCATAGTTCAGAAACACAACGCTTAACCTCCCACGCTGCAGAAGAACTCAACGCCACCATTTCTGCTGACGGCGACTGGGTTGCCTTCGTCGCCAACTATGAAGGCGATCCTGAAGTTTACGTGATGCCTGTACGTGGCGGTGTACCAAAGCGTGTGAGTTTCGAGAACAGTCGTGTGCGTGTGCACGCTTGGACACCAAGTGGTGAAGTTTTATACAGCACCGACAATGTTGTTGGTCCGGCAAACCAATGGGTCCTTCGTCGTGTTAATCCAGCGAGCTTAGAAACCACCACCTTGCCTCTCATCGACGCGATTGAAGGCACAACCAACAGCGACGGCAACCAAGTCTTCTTCACCCGCTTCGGTTTGCAAGCTACCGGCGACAACGCTCGGGTTTATCGCGGTGGTGCAAAAGGTGAAATTTGGCGCTTCGATACAACACGTAACCAAGAAGCTGTGCATTTAACGGCCAATCACGAAGGTTCAGTCAAACGTCCCATGTATTGGAACGGCCGAGTCTATTTTATTAGCGACGCCGACGGCACCCCAAATATTTGGTCAATGACGACCACAGGTTCCGACTTTACCCAACATACTTATTATGATGACTGGCAAGTCTGGTCGGCGAGCCTACACGAAGGTCGCTTGGTCTATCAACGCGGGGCTGATTTGTATGTGCATGACTTGCGCCAACAAAGTAGCCGCCAACTTGCTCTGGAACTCAGTTCTGATTTCACTCAGCGACAAGAGCGCTGGTTAGAAAATCCTCTGACTTACTTGACCGATGCTAGTTTAGGTGGCAACGACCAAGTGGCGATTACCGCACGCAGCCAGATTGCTGTCGCGGCCCTCGGCGCACGCCGGTTAGCGGAAGTCGCTACGCCAGCAGAGAGCCGTTCGCGCAATGCGATCTTGAGCCATGACGGCCAGTGGGTTTATGCCTTTAACGACCATAGCGGTGAAAACGAAATCTGGCGCTTCCCAGCGAATGGCAAAGAAGGTGCCGAGCGGTTGACTCATGATGGTGTCACATTCCGTTGGAATTTAGTGCTGTCACCGGATGGCAACCATATTGCCCATGACGACAAGCACGGCAATTTGTGGCTGCTCAACTTAAGTACCGGCGAGAACCGCAAAATTAAAGAAGGCGCTGCAGGTCATTTCGGTTTGAGTAGCCTCGTGTGGTCGCAAGACAGCGAGTTGTTGGCATTTGCACGCAACGACCAGTTCGGTCCTCGCACACAAGTCTGGGTGTATTCACTTGCAGACGATGCCCATCAAGTGATCACCACAGACAAGTACGAGTCTGCATCCCCGACGTTTAGTCACGACGGCAACTGGTTGTACTTCTTGTCCGACCGTAACTATCAAGCAACGCCAAGCTCTCCTTGGGGCGACCGCAACATGGGTGCGTTTTTCAACAAACGCACACAAATTTATGCGGTCTCGCTGAAATCCTCAGCTTGTTTCCCGTTTGCGCCAGCACAAGAGATCAGCCATTGCGACAACGAGCAAGCGAAAGAGCAAGCTTACGATATTCAAGGCGCGCCAGAGCGCTTGTGGCAGGTACCTGTGGCTGCGGACAATTATTATAACTTAACTGCAAATAGTAACCGCCTGTATGTGCAAGCGCGTGAAGCGGGCTGGGGTAATCCGGCAGAGCTCTTTACGATTGAGTTTAATAACACCGATCCAAAGCGTGAGTCTTTCGGAACAAACATCAATCGCTACCAACTCTCTAATGATGGTAAGCGCTTACTTATTCAGCAAGGCCCAGCAACAAATATGTTTATTGTTGATGCTGGAGCGCGCTTGCCTGGCAGCTTGAACACAGCTCGGGTCAACGCCACTGATTGGAAACTTGCGTTTTCACCACAACAGGAATGGCGACAAATGTATCGCGATGCTTGGCTAATGCATCGTGACTTCCTGTTTGACCGCAACATGCGTGGTGTTGATTGGGAAGAAATGCGGGCACGCTATGAGCCATTGCTGGATCGCCTGACCGACCGCCATGAACTTGACGATGTCTTTTCGCAACTATTAAGCGAGCTCAACGTCCTCCATTCACAAGTTCGCGGTGGTGAATATTCATCGCCACAAGAGCGCGCTAGCAGTGCTTCGCTCGGCGCACAATATAGCATTGCCAGTAACGGCGTTCGTATTGAAACTATTTATCGGGTCGATCCGGAATTGCCCGACCAAGCTGCGCCGCTGGCGGCGGCCGGTGTCGATGCACGTCAAGGCGATGTCATCACGCATGTGAATGGCCGTGCTATTCAACATCCGGGAGACTTACACACAGCACTGCGGGGTCTAGCGGGTCGCCAAGTCCTCTTAAGCTTGGAGCGCGCTGGTGAATCACTGCAAACCGTTGTGAACCCGGTTAGTTCAGGACGAGATCATCGCTTACGTTATGAAACCTGGGTGCAGAACAACCGCGATGCTGTTACCGAAGCAAGTGAAGGCAAATTCGGCTACTTACACCTATACGCCATGGGTGCCGGCGATATCGCCAGCTTTGCCCGTGAATTTTATGCCAACTTTGAGAAAGAAGGTCTGATCATTGATGTGCGCCGAAATCGTGGCGGCAATATCGACAGCTGGATTATCGAGAAGTTACTCCGCCGTGCATGGAGTTTCTGGCAACCACGTAAAGGCGCTGGCTACACCAATATGCAGCAGGCCTTTATGGGGCAACTTGTGGTGCTAACTGACCAATTGACCTATTCAGACGGTGAGACTTTCTCAGCCGGTGTGAAGGCGTTAAACCTTGGTCCATTAATCGGCAAGCAAACGGCTGGTGCTGGAGTTTGGTTATCCGGCCGCAATACATTAGCGGATCGCGGCGTCGCTCGCGTTGCGGAAACGCCACAACACGCGATGGACGGCCGTTGGATTTTGGAAGGCTCAGGCGTAAACCCAGATATCGTGGTCGATAACCTGCCATTTGCGACCTTTAATGGGCGTGATGCGCAACTCGAGCGCGGTATCGAGGTGCTTCGTGAGCTACTACAAGAAAATCCGTATCCGAAACTAGAAGCGAAGCCAATGGATGCATTTGCCGGCGACGATATTAAATAAGTTAGCCTGCAAGCCCTTTATCAGCCCGCGTCATTCGCAATGAGTGATGCGGGCTTTTTATTGGGAGTTGGTCAGGCGATTGTTGCTGATTTGAGTTTTCATCACGATGCGAGCGAAAGCTTTCGCAAAGCCATGGCGAATACCTTGTCAGTCACCGAACTAAAATACTCGACCTAATTGCTCAAGACCTTGAATATCGGTGGGTTGCATAAGCACTTGATAGAGTGGAAGCGCTTTAAATAGGGATGCAATTTCCGCTAAACGAACCTGCTCTTGAGTACGACGGGCAGCGAGAAATTCACCATCAGCACTTGCCGGTAGAACCCGATTCACAAACAATGCAGCAACTGGTAATTTCTCATCACGTAATGTCGTGACTGCTCTTTGAGTTTCTAAAATTGGCAGCTTTTCAGGGATCAACACATAGAGAATGCCAGTTTGGCTCGGGTCAGTCAGAATTCGTCGTGTGCGTTGAAACAAACGCTGTCGGTTTAATAAGGTTTCTGTAATACCGCGACTGCGTGGGCTCATTTCCGCCGTGGCTAGACGTTCCGGCTCTGCCAACGGATTATCAATGTCACGGCCACTCTTGGGACTCAAATGCGCAAGAACACCACTAAGTTCCGCCGACTTTTTGTCGTGCTTCAGCATCCCTTGGGTCCACGCTGCCATCGCTTCCGGTAGGGTCAATAAACGAAGCGTATGTCCGGTTGGCGCGGTGTCGAAGATCAATAAATCATAGTGAGTTAAGCCACTTTCAATTTCGCGGCAAATACGCTCCAGCAAGGCGGCTTCTTGCGCGCCTGGGGAATTGACTGATAAGCGCAATTGTCGCTCTGCTTCGGCATACAACGCGGGCTGAACGAATGACTTCATTTGTGTAATCACGCGTTCTAAGTGAGTTTTTGCTTCAGCATCCGGATCGATTTCTAAAGCATCGAGGTTCTCCGTAATTCGACGCGTGCGTAAACCTACTTTGCAGTCAAATACGTCCGCTAGGTTATGAGCGGGGTCGGTTGAAATGAGTAGAACTTTCTTGCCAAGCTTTGCGGCTTGCAGAGCTAACGCCGAGGAAATCGTCGTCTTTCCCACGCCGCCCTTTCCGCCCACGAGCAAAAGCCGCTTTTGCAGGAGTTGTTGCTGTTGGCTTGCATCAAACGTTTGCCATGTCATGACCAAGACTCGCTCATCATGTACTCCCTAACAGCAACGAATGTTGTCCAGTGGCGAATGTTCCATGCCCATTCGAATATGCCAGTCATGGAAACGTTCCAGCATCAATGGCTGCAACTCCAGCGTATAGAAACTCGCGGGGTTTGGAATCCCCATGAGCTCGGAATAAACCATGAGCATAAACAGGTCATCTTGATCACGCTGCGCACGCGCAATCGCTGAACGATACGGGGCATTATAGGCCTCTTCGGCGAAGGCATTCGCCTTGCGCCAAAGCGCCTTAATTTGACCAAGCTTCTGTTTAAACGTTTGATCACACAAGTTTTTCATCACCTTTGCGTAAATGATTGAGTACTGACGCACACTCAAGTGCAATCAAAATCGCTGCAATCAGAACGACAATATCCAAGCCGAACAAGAACCAATTTTCTTGCACATAAAAGGTTTTCAGCTGCATGATCAAAGCCGCAACTGTCATCGTCAACAAGAATAGCAAAGGAATCAGTGTCACGTACATTGGCCGCCCTAAGCGCACCAACATGACCGTAATCACAAGTAAGGTTAAACCGGCCAATAGCTGATTTGTGGTGCCAAATAGTGGCCAAATAATTAGTCCGCCAGAACCGTCAGCGCCACCTGCGCCAAACGCTAACAACAAACAAGCTCCCACCGCAAGCAAGGTCGCCGGCGCTGCCTTTTGCATCCACTTCAAGTTATAAATTTGCCCCCATTCCTGGAAGATATAACGCTGCAAGCGTAAGCCGGTGTCCATCGTCGTACCGGCAAAGAGCACTGCCATCACCGTCAGCAAGGTTTGGGCGAGGTCAACGTTCAACCCTATACCGTTGCTGAGAATATTAGCGCCGCCGGCAACATTGGGCCGAGGCCAATTAAACTGTACAGGGCAATCACGCCAATAATCGAGACAGCCAGCAAACCGACAAGTTTCCGATAAATCAGTTGGCCAATGATAAGCGCAACAAAGATAGCCCCCCAAACTGGAATCACGGCGCTATTAAAGTCGACCAATAGCCCGGCAATTACCACGGCAAATACTGCGTTCACCATGAGAAGAACAAGGAAAATGACGATCATAAATAGGCTGCGAGCACGTTTGCCGACAATATCACCGGTGAGCGCACCGATTGATTTCGCTTTATTGCGGTTACTCGCCCAAATGGCACCGACGTCATGAACGCCCGCGAAGAAAATTGTACCAAAAATGACCCACAGAAATGCCGGCACCCAGCCCCAAATTACCGCAATGGCAGGGCCAATAATCGGTGCTGCACCAGCCACTGAAGTGAAGTGGTGCCCCCACAATACATATTTATTGGTTGGAACAAAGTCGACACCATCTTCAAATTCGTGGGCCGGTGTTTTAAAGTTTGCATCGAAGCGATAGATTTTCTCCGCGATATACTTCGAGTAAACCAAGTAACCGAGCGCCATGGCGCCAATACCCGCAATTAAGACAAAGATTGCATTCATAAGTAAGCTCTCTTGTTGTTGACCGCGCGTTCCTTGCCGATTGGGCGAGGGTTTACGGCGTGATTGCTAACATAGCATTATTTACGCGCAGTGCAGATTAGACTTTTGGCTATACTTTCGTCCGCTCAAAAAAAATCGGCCACTAACAAGTAGTGGCCGACTGCATAGTACTTAACTAACTCGCCAAGCGATTAGAAGCGGTAACGGATACCGATTTTCGCTGACCAAGTTGACGCACGCGCGTTAAAGCGAGTTGCGGTAGCGCCAGTGCCATCGAAGCCACCGAAAGGACGGCCGTAGATGTACTGTCCGGTTTCTGGGTCGATATCGATTGACGCTAAACGAACACCGGTGTCAGAGAAGCTGACAGTGTGGCGTTGGTTAGTGTTGTCAATCAGAGCCAAGAAGTTGCGAATATCTAAGTAAATCGCACCTTTATGACC
>JAMCRH010000257.1 GCA_023380515.1 Gammaproteobacteria bacterium
CTGTTGCGGTGGATAAAGTGGCGGCCAGTGGTGGCGACATGATGGCCTGTATTGCTGACCGAATTATTGCAGCACCGTTTGCTGTACTCGGTTCAATAGGTGTACTTGCGCAGTTACCCAATTTTCACCGTTGGCTGAAAAGCCACGACATTGACTTCGAGCAGTTAACCGCAGGCGAGTTTAAGCGAACCCTGACGTTGTTTGGCGAAAATACCGAGCAAGGACGCAAGAAATTCCAGCAAGACCTTGAAGACGTGCATGGATTATTCAAATCATTCGTTCAAGAGCATCGTCCTAATCTTAATATTGATGCAGTTGCGACAGGTGAAATTTGGTACGGAACGCCGGCGTTGGAGAAAGGTTTGATCGACGAGATTAGTACGAGTGACGATCTTCTGCTTCGATTAAACAAAGAAGCGCGCTTGTTCAAAGTGGAATACAAGGAAAAGCTTAAGCTCGCGAATAAGCTTGCACATGGTGCGCAAACAACGATTGACCGGTTATTAATGACTTGGTTTGAGCGTTTCCGGTTCTGGCGCTATTAAGATGACAATGGAACCCGACACTTCGGGCTCCGTTGCTGCATAGCTAGACACGATAAAGCGGCGGTAGCGAAAGCTCCGCTGTTTTTTTGTGGGCAGAGTGGTGAAGGGACTGAATCGCCGACCACAACACTTTGCCCTCTGTCCAGTTCGGTTTGTTGGCACTATATAAACTGACCTCAAGAGTATTGATTGCGGCAATTAGTCGGTCGTGTCCGTCAACATTCGTTAACGATAGAGACACATCGCCTAAACCCTTGGCAACTTGACCAGTACGACTTTGATGCCACGCGAGCAAGGCCTTACGGGCTTCAGTCGCTTGATTCTTCATGCACGCCTGCTTAAGGTTTTGCAGAGGCAGGCGCGCATTCACGGGGATTTGCTGATTATTTTTGGGCTGTTTACCACGCTGATTAAACCGTCGCCACAATATCAGCAATAGGCTGAGCGTAATAAGCCAAATAAAGGCAAATGCAAACGCGAGCCAGCGCCACCAAGCGGCCACTCCGATATGTTCAGAGTGTGAGGCTTGCGCCACTGGCTGGGCGAGAGACTCTTCTGCAAGTGGCTCTTCTGAGGCGACATCAGGGGATACAATGGCCCCCGGAACGGTGAGGCCTCCGGGTGGTTCAATGACATTGATTGTGCGAGCGGGAAGGACCGCAACTTCTTCTCGGTCGGTTTCTGTATTCCACCAAGGGACACGAACCTCCGGCAACTCATACTCGCCGGCGACTGCTGGCACTATGGCTGTGGCGAAAACAATCCGCGCAAGTTGAGTACCGCGGGTTGTGACTTGCTCACTCTGTCCTCGGTCCGGATAAACCCTTAGCCCCTGAGGATAGTCACCACTCACTTCAGGCAGCTGTTCAGCACGTAACCCTGCTGCGGTTAATGTGATACGCCGAGTAATTGGCTCGCCGACGGTGAAGGTTTGGTTGTCCGGATCCCATTGTTCTTCGAGCGTCAAGCGTGGGGTAGGTAGCCAGTTGCCAACAAAGTCCACGGGCCGGGGTTTGACATTCAGTGCGACTGATTTCGTGCTCATACTGACAGGTTCGACACGACCAAGTGCACTAAATCCAGTCGAGGGCATTCGTCGGATTTGGCCATCAAAGTATACGGGTGGAATAACTAATTCGCCGCTACGACGCGGGGTTAGCGCATAGTTGCGGGTGATCACAAGGTAGCGTTTACCATCGATAAGTTCCTGTGTTTGCTGGTCTTGCCCTAGTTGTTCAACACTCAAATGCTCGATGGTAGGAAAGTTGATGCCGCCACCTTCGGGATTCATAGCAAAATGTAATCGGAGTTGTGCGCGGACTTGTTGTTGCACATAGGGACTCTCGGTATCGAGTTCAAGCGTCATGAAATAATCTGGCGCTTCGCCGGTTTCAACTGCTTCAAGAACCTCCAAGTCAATGGCTTGTGTTTGCATACCGGCGACTTCAAATGCTGGAATCGTTGTTCGTCCTGGCTCTCGGGCTAGTAACGTCAGCCGCCATTCAGTCACTTGTTGGGTTTGTCCATTCACAGTACTCATGGACTGCTGAAAGCTTGTATTTCTTAGAACCAGTCGACCTAAATCGCTCGGGATTGTGAGTGCATTGCGCGGCAATGACTGGTTGGCTCGGATAAGAGCAATGATTCACCGGCGACCACGGGGTTTTTGTCAACTTGGGCAGAGACAGTCGTGTTGCTCCCTTGCATCGCAACGGCGGTGGCGGCATGGAATCCCGCGACAGCGACAAACGTGGCGAGAAGACTGTATGTGAGCCAAGCGCGTAAAGTAAACGTCATCGAGCGCATTTTAAAATCCCCGTGGTGGTAACTGTTGACGACGACGCTGAGCTTCGCGACGAAGTCGATTTTGTAATAACAAGCTCGGATCATCTTTGAGTCGATTGAGCATTTGCTGCAACTCTTCTCGTTCTTCCGCCGTTAGGTCATCAACTTCTATGGATTCAGGTTCGCTGAACTCTTGCCCGTCTTGCTCTTGTTCTTGTG
>JAMCRH010000258.1 GCA_023380515.1 Gammaproteobacteria bacterium
AAGCACTCATGAATAACCGCATTCCGTATAAAATTACCGGTGGCCAGTCCTTTTTTGCACGAGCCGAAATTAAGGATATCTTGGCCTACTTGCGACTCGTCGTGAACCCCGACGACGACAATGCTTTCTTACGGATCGTAAACACGCCACGGCGTGGCATCGGCCCGAATACCCTAGAGCGAATTGGTGAGTTTGCCCACCAAGAAAAAATCAGCTTATTCGCAGCGGCGTTGCATCCAGGATTAAAGACGATTCTGGCCACCCGCGCCTATCAAGACTTACAGCAGTTCTGCCAAATGATTCAGCATGCGGCACGCGAGTCGGACTCAGGCGAACAACATGCAACGCAAGCGGTGAAACAGCTGTTACAAGACATTCACTATGAAGATTGGCTATTTGAAACCAGTGGCAGTCCGACCGCAGCGGAAATGCGGATTAAAAACGTCAATGAGCTATTTCGTTGGGTCAGTGAAATGCTTATGGGAAATGCTGACAACGACCCGATGAGTCTTGAGCAAGTTGTTGCACGCCTAGTGTTGCGAGACATGCTGTCACGTCAAGAAGAGGACGAAGACGGCGACCAAGTCCAACTGATGACCTTGCATGCATCGAAAGGACTTGAGTTTCCCTACGTGTTTTTAGTGGGAATGGAAGAAGGTCTACTGCCGCATCAAACCAGTATCGACAATGATGACATCGAAGAAGAGCGGCGCTTAGCTTATGTGGGCATTACCCGCGCGCAGCAGAAACTCACATTCACGTTGGCGAAAGAGCGTCGTCAATATGGCGAGGTCATTCGCCCGGAAGTGAGTCGCTTTTTAATGGAATTACCGCAGGACGATATCGAGTGGGAAGATCAGCGTAAGCCTGAATCGCTTGAACAAAAACAGCAACGCACCGAATCGAATGTGGCGCGTTTGCGCGCTTTATTGCGCGGATCCTAGTTGTTTTGGCATCAAAGTGATACGCCTACAACTTAATCGGCTGTAACCGTTCCCTCAATGGGCGTTACAGCTGGGCTGGCTTTAGAGCCCGACTCTGTTTTGGCCGCCGGCTTTGCCACAGGCAAGGTTCCCGCTTCACCCAGCAAGTTACCTTGACCAATGCGCACACCAAGTTCAAGCAACACGTCAACTTGCTCCTCGGTTTCAATACCTTCTGCGGTCAGCTCAATATTCAGGTCTTTACACAAGGTCACAATGTGACGCACCATCGCTTGTGCACGCTCTTTATGACCCACTTGCTTAATGAAGCGGCGATCGAGCTTAATAATGTCGAATGGGAAATTATAGATAAAATGCAAAGGCCCGGTGGTGCGGCCAAAATCATCAAGTGCTAGTGTGAAGCCCGCATCTTTAAGCTTACGTAGACTTGCCATAATGCGACGTGAATCTTCTTGCTGCAGAGCTTCCTCACCAAACTCCAAGACGATCTTGTCAAACTGAGCTTGCGCTTCTGTGGCGGTGTCAATCAGCGCTTGAATGTGCCGCGGCCGCAACAGATGTTGCACACACAAATTCACATGGACTGGGGCGCAATCTGATTTGCTCTTGCACACATTTTTCTGCAGTTTCACAGCATGTTCAAGCACCCAACGGTCAATTTCGATAATCGCACCAGAACGTTCAGCTAAAGCTAAAAACTCATTAGGTAAAATTGTGTTTTCGCCACGCTGCCAACGAACTAGGGCTTCAAACGCCACCGCTTGTCGCTCTGACGCATCACCTTCGAGTTGGTAGATAGGCTGCATCCACAGTAAGAAATCTTTCTTCGCTTGCGCATGACGCAATGCCATTTCCTGATTCAGCGCGGTAACAAGGCCATTCCGAATTGCTTCATCGAAAATCACGAAGCGTCCGCGTCCCATGCTCTTCGCTTCATACATTGCGGCATCGGCGTCACGCAACAATCGGTCGACTGTGTCGTCTGGTCCTTGGCTGGTAGCGATTCCGATACTTGCGCCCGAGAAGTGCTGCTGACCATTTAATTCAAACGGTTCTTTCATTACGTCAATAATACGCGTTGCAACATCTTTGGCGTCATCGAGAGTTTTGATTGGTTCCAATAAAATAACGAACTCATCGCCACCAAGGCGCGCTAAAAAGTCGAGCTCTCGAATCGCGCTATTAATTCGGCGGCTCACCTCGAGTAAGAATTCATCACCCGCTGAATGACCTAGGGTATCGTTAATATTCTTAAAGCGGTCAAGGTCCACGAACAAGAGCGCAAAATTCTCTTGTGGTTGGCGTTTCTGACGCAGCAGCGCTGTTTTCACACGCTCACTAAACATGGCGCGGTTCGGTAAGCCCGTCAATGTGTCATGGTGAGCATCGTGGAATAGTTTTTCTTCAATTTCTTTACGGCGTTCAATCTCTTCAACGAGCTCTTCCGTCCGCTCGGCAATGCGACGTTCAAGGAAGCTATTCGCTTTTGCCAGTTGCTCAGCCGCGCGCCGGCGCTCAATCGCGACCGACACATGGTGGGCAACGAAATTAAGTAGTTCTAGGTCTTCTGGCGAAAACGACTTGTCTTTCGAATAGGTTTGGGTCGAAATCACACCAAAGGTTTTGCCGTCCACCATCAGGGGTGAGCCCAACCATTGGTAGGCAAGTTGACCGCGTGACTCAGAAACCGCCACCTCACCTTTCGCAACGAGCGCTTCGCGAATTTTCCGATCAACAAAGAGCGGCTTGCGTGAGCGAATGACGTACTCAGTCAGCCCTTTTTGCAGGCTACGTTGCTTCGCTTTAAAACCGCTCTCATCCACGTAATAAGGGAAATACACTTGCTGACGGTTCTCCGTCATTAAGGCAATAAAGAAGTTGTCCGCTGTAATTAAACGCGACACTTCTTGGTGCAGGGCTTGATAAAAGCTCTGCATGTCTGCAGCTGAGTTCGTCAGCTCAGAAATTGAATACAATACCGCGTTCTGCAGCTCAGCTTTCTCACGATCAACAATCTCTTTGCGTAGGTTTTTGTTGATACTGCTCAGCTCGGCGGTTCGCTTGGCAACTTGTGATTCAAGGAATTCACGCTGACGGAAGCGCTCAAGTGCATTGACTACGTGTTGAGACACGAACATGAGGAGTTCGAGGTCTTCATTACCGTAACGCACTTCTTCTTCATAACTTTGCACGACCATGGCACCAATGAGCTCGTCATTGGCAATTAAAGGAACACCAAGCCAGTCGACTGGCAGCGAGCCAAGGAAGCGAATTTCGCCGTCTTCAACAAGTTTCTCAATATGTGATTTTGGCGCCAGGAGCGGTTGACCGCTGCGCAAAATATAACCCGTCATAC
>JAMCRH010000259.1 GCA_023380515.1 Gammaproteobacteria bacterium
CGGCGATATTGGTCGCGGGCAAAACTCAAAGTATCGAAAACACTGGCATACTCTTCGAGCTTGCCTTTGTGACTACCGATGAGTTGCAACTCATGATTCAAGAAGCCGACGTCAAACGGCGCATTATGAATGACGAGTTCGGCATCACGGATAAATTCCAGAAAATCGTCAACGACCTGAGCAAATACCGGTTTGTCAGCAAGAAACTCATTCGTGATACCGTGAACGCGTATAGCTTCTTCTTCGACAAAGCGTTGCGGATTAAGATAGACGTGAAAATGATTGCCGGTCAGCTTGCGCCCGACCATTTCCACACAGCCAATTTCAATCACCCGGTGCCCTTCCGCAGGGTTAATCCCGGTAGTTTCTGTATCTAAAACAATTTGCCGTTTCCCCGGAATAAAGTGTTCCGCGAATTGATCCATTGTTGCTGGCTGCACCTGTGTCATTGTTATTTTGCCCTTGCGGTCGAAACCTTATACTCTTGCACTAATTCTGTAGAGGCATATTAGCGGGTCGCTAGCAAAAAACAAAGCACCGTAGCCATAACCATAAGTTATTTCCATGACTCAAAAGACACTCGTAACTATCTATACCGATGGCTCTTGCCTTGGTAATCCGGGCCCTGGCGGCTACGGCATTGTTTTACAAGCCGGCAAAAACGAAAAAGAACTGGCAGCCGGTTATCGGCTCACCACCAATAACCGCATGGAGCTATTAGCAGCAGCTATTGCCTTAGAGTCGTTAAAACGCCCTTGCTCAGTTGACCTCTGGACCGACAGTGAATATGTCCGTCAAGGCATCACCCGTTGGCTTGCGGGTTGGAAACGAAACAATTTTCGCACCAGCCAAAAGAAACCCGTCAAAAATGTCGACTTGTGGCAACGCCTTGACGCCGCACAAGCGCGCCACGAAGTGCGTTGGCATTGGGTGAAAGGCCACGCTGGCCACCCAGAGAATGAACGTTGTGATGTCTTGGCTCGGGACGCAGCCATGGGGAACGAATTACTTGAAGATCATGGCTATCAGCCTGAGCCTTCTTAAAAATGCCGCGTTAATCGGTCGACGAAGCGCTCATGCCACGCCCTACCGCCATGGCACCGGAACGCACCGGTGCTTGGCGTTGCTGACGCAACCGAACCGGTGTTAATGGCCATTCGCGCTTGCGAGCGACAATAAAATAACCACTCTGCAGCCATGGACAAACTTGCATGATGCGTCCCCAACCACGCTCGGGACTGCCCTCTTGCCGCCATGGTACACCCGCACCGAAATACTCTGCGGCTAACACATCGTAGTGCAATAACGACAGCCAATCGCAAACCCGCTGTTGGCTAAACAACCGGCCATTCCAAAACGGTTTGTCGCGCATACTGGGCAATAAGCGAGCAAGTTGCACTGGATTAAAGGGATTGGTTAACGCCAGAATCAAATGACCATCGGCTCGCAAAACTCGATTAACTTCCCGTAACAACGCATGCGGATCATCGTGATATTGCAGCACAAATGGCAAGAACACCGCATCCACCGAGTCTGACTGCAAGGGTAAGGCCGACAGCTCTGCTTGAATCAGCGGATGGTGATAGTTTTTTTGCGGGTCTTGAGAATTCTGAATGCGCGGACAAAGAACATATTGCTCGCGAATCCGACAAGGCGTTTGAATCGTGTCGCTTAAGCTGCCTAGCTTCAATAAATAATGGCCGAAGACCGTTTCCCAATGCGGCGCCAAACCCTGTTGCAAGGCATCGCGCAGCCAATCACCTTGGCGGATGTCCCGCCAAAATTCTGGTAAAGGTTGCGAATATTCCCGCATTGCAGGTTTAAACCACATAGCAGATCCTTTTATACTGTCTAGCTAATGAGCATAACAGGTTGGGAGGAACGATGCGTATTGATGCAATTTCCGCGTTTCGGGACAATTACATCTGGGTCATTCGTGCCCCACAAGAAACCAGTGCAACCACAGACGCTACAACTGAGTCGTGTGTGATTGTCGACCCGGGTGATGCTAAGCCGGTCTTAGCTTGGTTGCAAGCACATCAGTGCCAGCCCGAGGCAATTCTTCTCACCCACCACCATTGGGATCACAGTGGTGGCGTTACCGACATTCTTGCTCACTATCCTTGTCCAGTCTACAGCGGTCAAGCCAGCGACGTTGATAGCGTCAGTGAACGCCTCGAGGAAGGCGAACGGCTTAGTTTGCTCGGCGGTGACCTCGTCCTTGAAGTCGTTGAATGCCCCGGCCATACCCTTGACCACATCGCGTTTGTGAATCCTGCGTTGGCATTTGTTGGCGACACCTTGTTTGCCGCTGGCTGTGGACGCATGTTTGAAGGTGAAGCCCAACAGTTTTACCGCTCTTTACAGAAAATCGCGCAACTTCCCGCCGATTGTAAAATCTATTGTGCCCATGAGTATACCGCTGCTAACCTTGCCTTCGCAGCTGCTGTTGAACCCGATAACTTAGCCATTCAACAACGTATTGCCACCGTTCAAGAACAACGTCAACAAGGCCAAGCAACGGTACCGAGTGAATTAGCGTGTGAGCACGCAACCAATCCATTTTTGCGTTGTCATTTACCATCCGTTCAGCGCGCTGCTGAACAGTATAGTCAAAAATCGCTGACAACCCCTGCGGACGTATTCGCCGTTATTCGGCACTGGAAAGACAACTTTTAAATTTAATGATTGATTTTCAGCTGTAAATACGGCTAAATTTCGACCAATTTTAATGAGATTGCATTGCTATGAAAAAAATCCTAATCACGAGTGCAGCAGTTCTCGTTCTCAGCGGCTGTCAGTTAACCGACAATCGTTCTGCCGACGGCTACCCGACCCAGCCAGTTGAACCACCGCAGATGGAACGCGAGCAAGGTATTCAAAAGTACGCCTTAATCCACCCTGGCTTTCAGCAGCTGCCAACCATCGACCGTCAATTGCCGGCCGATATGCAAGCTGATCTCTGGGACCGCATTCGTTTACAAATGCAATTAGAAATTCCTGAGCATCCACTGATCGACACCCATCGTGATTGGTACTTGCGCCACCCGAACTATATCGACCGCGTCGCCCAACGGGCAGCGCCATTTTTGCATTTAATTGTGCAGGAAATTGAAAAGCGCGACTTACCGCTTGAGCTGGTTCTCGTGCCTGTGGTTGAAAGTGCCTATGACACGTTCGCCTACTCCCATGGCCGCGCCAGCGGTATTTGGCAGTTTATCCCAAGTACCGCCCGTCACTATGGCTTAGAGATTGATTGGTGGTACGACGGCCGTCGCGATGTGATGGCCGCAACCCATACGGCGCTCGATTACTTCGATCGCTTAGCGAAAACGTTTGACGGAGATTGGTTATTAGCAATGGCTGCCTATAACGGTGGTCAAGGCCGTGTTCTCGGAGCCATCCGTCGTAACGAACGGGAAGGCAAGCCGACCGATTTCTGGAACTTGCAGTTACCACGTGAAACCCGCAACTATGTGCCAAAAATCTTAGCACTTGCCGAATTGCTGCGTGACAGTGAACAATGGGAAGTCACTTGGACGCATATTCCAAACCAACCCGTCACCGAAATTGTGGATGTCGGACACCAAATTGACCTCGCCCTCGCCGCTGAAATGGCCGGCATGAGTCTTGAGGAACTACACCGTTTTAACTCCGGTTACAATCGCTGGGCAACCGCACCGAACGGACCGCATAAACTACTGTTACCGATTGAGCGCGCTCAACAGTTTAAGCTAGCTTTAGCGGACTCGGATCCGAGCGACTGGCTGAGCTGGCAGCGCCACCAAGTTCGTCCAGGCGAAAGTTTGGGCCTCATCGCTCAGCGCTACAATACAACGGTGCGTGCGATCCAGCAGATCAACAATCTGTCGGGCACCATGATTCGACAAGGCGATCACCTCTTAATTCCGGTCGCTAGCCAAGACCTGGAACAGTACACCTTGTCTGCCGAGCAACGCTTAGCAAGTACGCAAAACCGTGCGCAAGGTCAGCAGCGCATTGAGCATCGAGTCAGTCGCGGTGACACCTTGTGGGACATTGCACGCAAATACCGAGTGTCGGTGGCGAACCTTTCTCGTTGGAACAACATGGCGCCTGGCGACACGTTGCGCATTGGCCAAACCTTAGTTGTCTGGCAAAACCACACCTCGAGTGCCAGCAGCACACAAACAGCCGGCACCACACCGGTCATGCGCACCATTCAATACAATGTCCGAAGTGGTGACTCATTGGCACGTATAGCCAGCCGTTTCCGCGTGACCGTTGCCGACATTGAGCGTTGGAACTCGATCTCGCGCGACCGTTTCTTGCAACCGGGACAGCGACTCACGCTGCATGTGGATGTGACCAAAGTTTCACTGTAACTTGGCTGCTAAAACAAAATAAGCGCCTTATGGCGTAATGCCGATCAGTTAAGAAATTTTCGCGATCGGTTGACCGATCCTTAGAAGGGTTCAAAATCCGTAATTAGGTTATCTAATTACGGATTTTTTTATGCGTTTTGAA
>JAMCRH010000260.1 GCA_023380515.1 Gammaproteobacteria bacterium
GTTGACGAGAAGACCCAGATCCAGGCGCTCGATCGCACCCAGCCGCTCCTGCCTCTTAGGCCTTTCGTCCCAGAGCGTCAGACGCATGACTACATAAGACACGGCACCACCAACCTCTATGCCGCCCTAAGTGGCTTCAGGAAAGGTGATCACCAACACCACCAAGGCTCATCGTGCAGCTGAGTTCATAGCGTTTTTGGATCAAGTGAAAAAAGAGGTTCCCAAAGACCTGGAGATACGCTTGGTCTTAGACAACGTTTCCACCCACAAGACCGATGCCGTAAGAGCCTGGCTGATAAAGAATCCGCAGTTTCATTTTCACTTTACCCCAACTTATTCATCCTGGATGAACCTGGTTGAGAGGTGGTTCTCCGAACTAACGAACAAATGGCTGAGACGTTCTACCCACAAATCGGAAAAGGATCTCATCCGGTCGATAAATCATTGGATATCGCTCTGGAACGAAAACCCGCAACCCTTCAAATGGACGAAGAGCGCTGAAGAGATCTTTGCTTCAATGGAGAAATACCTAAGACCACTAGATGAGCGAACTTCTGACTAGGGACACTAGGGCCACGCCTGTTCGCTGACTTCGGTGTCAGCGGGCCAGCCTCCGCGTGGTCATGCAACTCCAGTTGGCGGCATTTTGAACAAAAGTCTTTATAAAAGATTTCCATTAATTGCACGGGTGTTCTGATTGCTGGTAGTTGCAGGGAGCGCGGAAGACGCGAACAGAAATAGCTTGGCCATCTTGAAAAATGTTGTTTATCTATTGATTGTCTCTCTCTGACAACAAGCGTCTGCTTGAGATTTCCAATGGCTGAATTTCTAATCTTCTTTGAGTTGGAGACATCGGCAGCTCTTCAATGCTTCTGGGCAATCAGCACAAATACCACCTGTTAATCGATAAAGGTCCAGTTAAACACACATATTGTGTTTGAGTTATATCATTAGGGCATCAGGTCCAAGTGGAATGCTTGCAAATTATTTGAATTTGCTCTCATCGGATTGTCGGGGTGCAGCGTAAGAAGATCCCCTGGTTTTGCACGAACAGTTCACAAGCCTCAATCCGACGCAAAGTCCAAGGAGCATCTGAGGGTTAGGCTCAGTAACGAAAATTGTGCTCATTTTGCAGCAACTTTGAAGGTCAGTTGCATTTGAAGACCTAGTGATTTGATTGGCTTGCATGCTTGACATGGCTGGGAAGTGCCTTTATATTGTTATCTTGTGTATTGCATACAAGGTCCGTAGTGGGTCTTGTGCACGGTACAAGCGTCTAATTCTCCATGCCGGGCGCCGCTTCAGAGCTATCTGAAAAGACCAGTATGGAGATATAGACACCAGACCAGAACAGAACCGCACCTAAGAAGTGCAGGAGGATGTAGAGGTAATGGAATCTAATAATTTAGAGGGGCGTAGTCGAGGAAGTTCATTCCGTCGGCGCGCCCTGACGCTGGTTGGAGTCTCGGCTCTGACCTTGAGCGGAGCTGGGGCAGCCTTGTTTGGCGCATCCCAGGCTTTCGCGGCAATAGCAACGTCGGGTACGTCATCGTCGTATTCGATCGGCACCGGTTTCGTGCAGAACCTGACCGTGGGTGCTTCCACGTTAACGGCCGCTAAAACTGCCGTTTACACGGTCAACTTTACAGCAACTGACGGAATAGCTGCTGCCGGAACAATCACTCTAACCATGTCAGCTGCGACTACAACCGCAGTGACAGGTACTCTGACGGATACAACGACAGGAAGTTCGCAGACTGTAAGTATTGCGGGTACTGCTGCCGGAACAGCGCAGACGATAAACGTTGCTACCGCAATTAGTTCAGGCCACGGTGTTTCGCTTACCTTTGGTGGAGTCACCAACGGCGCAGCTACTACTTCGGCCAAGGTGACCATAGCTACATCATCTGACACGGCACCCGTAACCACCAGTTACACTATCAACGCTGCAGCGGTATCGCCAACGCCGACCTCGTCCGCTTCGTCAACTGCTGTTAACGCAACGGGTGTGACGTGGACACTTGGATCCTTTGGTATCTATGACACCACTACCACGACTGCGACTTCGCTTCCTGCTGGTGCGGTTCTGGATATGACGATTCCAGGGACTACGCTTACGATCACACCGTTGACCAACTATGTGATCACCGACACGCCGGCAAGCGGATCTGCAACTACTCAGTACCCGTCGAAGATCGTGTCTGTGGCTAACCAAGAGGTTAAGCTCACGACCTCTGCTGTAATCAACGTTGGGGACACGATCACGATTACAGCCACATCGGTGACCAACCCAACGACTGCTGGCGCTGTCACTCCTACACTGGCTATTACGCCAGCAGCAGGCGCTGACGTGTGGGAAGTAGTTAATCCTGGTACAGCTGCTAATTCTGGAGCGGTTGCTGCGGCGCCATTTGGATCGACGACCATCAGTGGAACGGTAACAGCTGTCACTGGTGTCTCGATCACACCAAGTCCAGCTAATGCAAGCACCTCGACTCAAAACAACACTTCAACCTTTACGGCTGGCTTTACTTCGACTTCTGGAGTTGCAGCAGCCGGAACCATTACCGTCCAGCTTGGTGCAGGCGAGACGATCCTTGCTAACAACGTCATCGTAACCGACACGACCGCCGGTACGACGGTGTCGCCGGTTGGCGTAGTATCGCAGTCTTCTAACCCGGTTTCTTCGACCAATAACGTGGACACGATTACCTTGCCTGCTGGCTTTAGCATTGGTGTAGGTGACGTTGTCAGTGTTCAGATATTCGGAGTAACCAACCCAACGACGACGGGTTCGTACACTGGTTCGGTGAAGACCTCGGGTGACTCGGTCGCCGTGAGTGCAAGCTACACCCTTGTAACTCCTACGACTACAACAGCCAAGATCAGCGTCGCTGTGTCAAATCCGGCTACTGGAGCTTCGGCAACATACACAATCACTGGACTTCAGGCCAACGCTGCTATGCCCGCAGGTAGCACTATCAACATCGGTAACACTGCATCTGTCGGCACAAACTGGCCTTTGGTGGCTTCGGATTACCAGATCACCGACCTTACCAGCTCTGCATCAAGTGGCGCTGCAGCGACGGTCGCAGCTGACGCTGCATACAATGGTGTGGATCTTACAACCACAAATGCGATTGCCAATGGCGATCAGCTGACGATCACAATTAGCGGAGTCATCAACCCGTTTGCTGGTGGAAGCTTCGAGATCAACGTCGCTCCTACTCTTATTGCGGCGACTGTTTCAAATGCAGCTCCCACTGCTCCTAACGCTGCGGCTACCGGATCAAACGGATCTTTGGTGAACGTGTCTGGAACAATCTACGTTTACGCCGGTGGCGTTGCATTCGGTATCCCAACCCCAGCTGTTTTC
>JAMCRH010000261.1 GCA_023380515.1 Gammaproteobacteria bacterium
GCTACTGCCAATTCACTTTCAAAACGCATAAAAAAATCCGTAATTAGATAACCTAATTACGGATTTTGAACCCTTCTAAGGATCGGTCAACCGATCGCGAAAATTTCTTAACTGATCGGCATTACTCTGTGCAAGAGCCTTTTGTCGATTTGCCTAAAGTTTAGCGAAATTTACCAAGTGCCTTCATTGGCCATAGACTGCCACGGCTCTTGTGGCGGTTGGGCACCACCGGCTTGCAATAATTCAATAGAAATCCCATCTGGAGAACGCACAAAAGCCATGCGACCATCGCGTGGCGGCCGATTAATCGTCACGCCCATGGCTTGTAGGTGCGCACACTTGGCATAAATATCTGCCACCGAAAACGCCAGATGGCCAAAATTACGGCCGCCTGAATATTCTTCTGGATCCCAGTTATAGGTCAGTTCAATTTCCGCTTCTGGGCTTTCTGGTGCACTCAGAAATACGAGCGTAAATCGCCCCTCAGGTACTTCTTTACGACGCACTTCCTGTAGGCCTAATCCTTCACAATAAAATTTCAATGACTCGTCAAGATCTTGCACGCGAACCATGGTATGTAGATATTTCATTCGGCTACTTCTCCTCATTGACTGCTGCCGTTTCAGTTTTTTCAGCGTAATCGGCAAAACGCTCGGCTTCATTCTGAATAATCTTTTGTGCCTCAAGTAATGGCGCAATAGACTCTGCGCGTGGCCCCTGCTCGCTCAGAGTACGACGCCATTGCCGTGCACCAGGGCAATTATGATAGAGACCAATCATATGGCGGGCGACATGCCAAAAGCGACCGCCATCGGCGATATGCGCTTCAATGTAGTCAACCATCGCGTCAATCACCCCTTCTTTACTGGGTGATTTCAGCTGCCCGGCAAACAGGCGGTCGACGTCGGCTAAAATCCATGGATTCGCGTAAGCGGCACGACCAATCATGACACCATCAACATGTTGCAGATGTTCCTGTGCTTCAGCGAGTGTATTCACACCGCCATTGAGGTGAATCTCGAGCCCAGGGTAATCCTGTTTCGCTTGATACACACGATCATAATTTAATGGTGGTATTTCGCGGTTTTCTTTTGGACTCAAGCCACTTAACCAAGCCTTTCTGGCGTGCAGAATAACCCGTGGGCACCCCACTTCAACGAGCGGGTCTAACAAAGCTTGTAGAAATTCGTAGCTGTCGTACTCGTCTATGCCCAATCGCGTTTTCACGGTGACCGGGACGTTTGGTGCTGCGTCTTGCATTGCTTTCACACACGTGGCAACCAACTCAGGTTCGGCCATTAAGCAAGCGCCAAACCGGCCATTTTGTACACGGTCCGATGGGCAGCCAACATTGAGGTTAATTTCGTCGTAACCACGCTCGGCCGCAAGCCGTGCGCACTTTGCTAGCTCGATAGGGTCGCTGCCACCAAGTTGCAATGCAACTGGATGTTCAGTCTCATGATAGGCAAGAAAATCTTGTTTACCATGGATAATTGCGCCGGTCGTCACCATCTCTGTATACAACAATGCAGATTGGCTAATCTGCCGGTGAAAATAGCGGCAATGGCGATCAGTCCAATCCAGCATAGGGGCTACAGAAATCATTGAATACTCCTCAAAAGTGCGACAGTCGCTGCGAGACTCTATTTTACGTGATTCAAAGGCTTGTTTACAGTTTCACTTTGAAGCACACTAGACGAAGGCTAAAAGTAAGTCGCTGGGCCAACAAGAATTGAGGTTTGAAGAAGCAATGATGCAAGCTGAAACGACTGAGCATTTAATCAAACGTGCTGAACTGATGTGTCAACGTCGCGGTGTCCGCATGACGCCAACGCGGCGCGAAGTCTTTGCCATTCTAACCAAGCAAGACGGGGCAATCGGTGCGTACGATTTATTAGAGCTCTTGAAAGCTGAAGTACCGAACGCAAAACCACCGACTATTTATCGTGCGCTTGAGTTTCTGCAAACGCAAGGATTTGTGCACAAAGTCTCATCGGCGAACAGCTATGTTTTGTGTTCACATTTCGAAAAACATCACCCGGTGCAAATGCTTATTTGTTCACTATGCGGGAATGTGCAGGAAATTCACTCGAGTGGCATTCACCAGGAATTTATTGCCCAAGCGGAAAAGCAAGGGTTTCAAGTTCAACATCAAATGGTCGAAGCCGTAGGTATTTGCGAGCAGTGCAACCACAGCTAAACGTTAGCGTTCACACCTAAGCGTTAGCGCTCACAATAGTCCAGTTGCACACGTCTGGCGACGTTGCACAGCAATTCATATGGAATAGTCCCAACGGCTTCGGCAACTTTTTCCACGGCTAATCCTGCGCCCCATAACTCCGCCGTATCGCCGAGCTTCACGCTCAGTTTTTGACCTAAGTTCACGGTCACCATATCCATTGCCACGCGTCCAATTAACGGATAAATCACGCCGTTAATTAATACCGGTGTGCCAGTTGGCGCATGACGCGGATAGCCGTCGCCGTAGCCAATCGCAACAATACCAATGTGAGTATCTTCCGTTGCAGTCCACTGGCCACCATAGCCCACCGACTCACCTGCCTTAATTTTGCGAATCGAGATAATACTTGCGCGTAAGTTCATCACTGGCTTCAACCCATGATCACCCCCCACTTGACCAGCAAATGGACTCACACCATACAGAGCTAAACCCGGTCGTACCCAATCGTATTGAGGCACTAATTGTGCCAGCAATGCCGCACTATTGGCGAACGAGGTCGCGCTCGCCGGTAATTGAGCTAATACATCAGCATAGACCTGAATTTGCTTTTTATTCTGTGGATGTTCCGGTTCGTCAGCGCAGGCGAAGTGACTAATAATCACAGGGTGGTCGTGCACTTGCGGCAAATCAACGAGTTGTTGGTACGCACTCAGCATTTGGTCAGGCTCTAAGCCAAGCCGGTGCATGCCCGTATCAACTTTTAACCAAATTTTAAGCGGGTCACCGAGGTTTTCAACTTGGCTTAATTCTTTCATTTGCCGCAAATTGTGAATGACGGGCTGAATATTGCTGGCTGTTAAAATTGGTATTTGTGAGGCGTCGAAAAAACCTTCGAGCAATACAATTGGACGGGTGATACCGGCGTTTCGAAGTTGCAAAGCCTCATCAACGCGAGCGACACCAATCGCATCGATATCGCTCAATGCCTGTGCTATACGTTGCAGGCCATGACCGTACGCATTCGCTTTTAAAATGGCTAATATGCGTTTACCACCCGCTAACTTGCGGATGACTTTTAGATTGTGTTGTAAGGCTGCTAAGTCAATTGCAGCCCACGCCGGACGCATGAGATCAGCCATTCTTGTTACCCGTGTAATTCCGTCTTAATCGTTCTAATACTCATCGTCAATATCGGCGCCCGTGTAGTTATCGAAGCGCGAGTACTGACCATGGAACATCAATTTAATTCGACCAATGGGTCCGTTACGCTGTTTACCAAGGATAATCTCAGCTAAACCTTTATCGGACGAGTCAGGATGATAAACCTCATCACGATAAATAAACATAATCACGTCGGCATCCTGTTCAATCGATCCGGACTCCCGTAAGTCTGAATTCACTGGGCGTTTGTCAGACCGCTGCTCAAGTGAGCGGTTCAGCTGCGAAAGCGCAACAACCGGACACTTCAGTTCTTTCGCCAAAGCTTTTAGTGAACGCGAAATCTCAGCAATTTCTAAGGTTCGGTTCTCAGCCATACCCGGCACTGTCATTAACTGCAGGTAGTCGACCATGATCATGCTGACGCCACCGTGTTCGCGCGCTATGCGACGTGCGCGCGAGCGAACTTCCGTCGGGGTTAGTCCAGAACTGTCGTCGATATACAGTTTGCCTCGCTCTTTTAACACCGTCATCGCTGAGGTGAGTCGATGCCAATCAGCATCATCGAGTTGCCCGGTTCGTACTTTTGTTTGGTCGACGCGACTGAGAGACGCCAGCATCCGCATCATAATCTGCTCAGATGGCATCTCTAGACTAAAGACAACAACGGGTTTCTCTTCATTCAATGCAGCATGTTCAACCAGATTCATAGCAAAGGTCGTTTTACCCATCGACGGGCGGGCAGCAACGATAATTAAATCAGACGGTTGTAAACCTGCGGTCTTTTTATCTAAATCGGCAAAGCCAGACGACACCCCCGTCACACCACTTAAATTGGCATGACGGCTTAAATACTCAATACGGTCGAGGGTTCTGTCGAGAATATTGACAAGACCTTGCGGTCCCTCTTCACCCGTGTTCCGCTTCTCCGCAATTTGGAACACATGCTGTTCAGCAAAATCGAGTAATTCTTTACTGCTGCGGCCTTGGGTATCGTAGCCTGCTTCCGCAATTTGGTTCGCCACACCGATCATTTCACGAATGAGTGCACGCTCACGAACGATATCTGCATAGGCAAGAATGTTCGCAGAGCTCGGCGTGTTCTTCTGAATCTCCATCAGATACGCTGCACCACCGACCCGATCGAGTTCGTTAATCAGCTCTAAGCGCTCAGTTAACGTGACTAAGTCAATCGGCTTCGACTCTTCACTCAAGCGCGCCATAGCAGCGAAAATCAGTCGATGTGAATGCAAGTAGAAATCGTCAGTGATCACCCGCTCCGCAACGTTATCCCACTGCTCATTATCAAGCATGAGACCACCTAGCACCGATTGTTCGGCGTCAATAGAGTGCGGAGGCGTTTTTAAGGCTGCTAGCTTTGCGTCTGTACTTTTATTCTTATCGTTAGCCACGAGGATCCATTTTCGCTATCAGTGAAATCAGAAACTGATAATACACAGGAGACAAAAAAAAAGCAGCACCGAGGTGCTGCTTTTCGTGTAATAGACGTGTAAGTCCGGAATTACTCTGCTTCTACTTTCAGAGTGATTGCCGCTAAAACGTCAGCGTGTAGTTGCAGTTCGATTTCGAATTCGCCAACTTCACGGATAGTGCCGTGAGGCATCAAAATTTCGCTCTTCTGCACTTCAACGCCTGCAGCAGAAACTGCATCAGCGATGTCGCGAGTACCAATTGAACCGAACAATTTGCCTTCGTCACCCGCTTTAGAAGCGATAACGATAGCGTCCAGTGCATTGATTTTCTCAGCGCGCTCTTCAGCAGCTTTCAGGTCAGTCGCTAATTTAGCTTCTAACTCTGCACGACGCTGTTCAAACATTTCAACGTTTGATTTAGTCGCTGGAACTGCTTTGCCCGATGGGAACAAGAAGTTACGTGCGTAACCTGACTTTACGGTAACCTGGTCGCCCAGACCGCCCAAATTTGCAACTTTATCTAGAAGGATAATATTCATTGTTAAAGTCTCCCTTACTTGTGGCCATCAGTGTATGGCAGCAAGCTCAGGTAACGGGCACGCTTAATTGCGCGAGCCAGCTGACGCTGATACTTAGCTGAAGTACCGGTAATACGGCTTGGAACGATCTTACCAGTTTCAGTGATATAATTTTTCAGCGTAGCGATATCTTTGTAATCGATTTCTTTTACGCCTTCTGCCTTAAAGCGGCAGAACTTACGACGACGGAAAAAACGAGCCATGGTGTTCTCCTATTAAACCTGTTTTATGTTCTGAGCGTGAAGGACAAGTCGGGCGATGCCATTTGCGTTTTCGTGTCGCTGAATGAAACCGCTTGCTTCTATTTCACTTCCCAGAATTAATTTCGTTGACCAGAAATCTGCCCCATCTCCACTCACTACCGCTTGAATGCGTGCATAACACTGTCGTGTTAACCCTGCTTCTTGCTGCATTGAGCGATGCTCAATTAACAAGGACAAGTGCGCAATTCCTGCTGGGCTGCGAGTTAATCGCGGTTCTTTAACTAAAATCCCGCGAATAATAAGTTGGTTAATGGCGGACTCCTGAGCTGTAGCCGACATCACTCAGCAGATTCAGTCTCAGCTTTCGCTTCACGGCGATCTTCTCTTTCCTTTGGCTTAGCAAAAGGTGAAGGTTCGCTGATCGCTTCGTCTTTACGCATAACCAGGCTGCGTAGTACCGCATCGTTGTAACGGAAGTTGGTTTCCAACTCATCAATTACTTCTGAACTTGCTTCAACATTCATCAGAATGTAGTGAGCTTTGTGCAGCTTGTTAATTGGGTAAGCCAACTGGCGACGACCCCAGTCTTCCAAACGGTTGATAGTACCACCCGCTTGAGTCACAGTTTCGCTATAACGCTCAACCATGCCTGGAACCTGCTCGCTCTGGTCTGGATGGACCATGAATACGATTTCATAATGACGCATTTATTGCTCCTTATGGATTAAAGCCTGAGTACAGCTCAGCCCGGCTGACATGGAGGCAAGGAACTTGAACTATAGATTAGTGGGCTGATCAAGCCGGCGAATTGTACGCAAGTTAAACAACGAGCGCAAGTAAAAGTGGCCGCTAATACTGGAATAAATACAGAGGAAATGCGGATATGAGGCACTCAGTCGGATGGTTAACTGAGTGCCTATTCGTATTTATGAGCTTTGTTTTTGAATCTCGTCATTAACCAAGCGAAAAAACTGGGGTACTAAACTCGCCCAGACCGCACTCGGCCCTTCAACGACGATCAAACGTTCACCAATACGACCACGCAAGACCAAGTGCTCTGAATTAGGTAACAACAGCTCAACTTGTAAAACGTGGCTTGCCGCCTCTTGTGAAGCAACCAAGCGATATTCGTGATGAGTTTGCAGCCGATAGTTCAAGTCTTCAGCGGCGTTCAGTAACAACCGATGACCGGCGTCATAGTCCCACTCAACCCATACTTGCGGTCTTTGTGGGCTCGCGTCTTGATCTGGGGTGCTAAAAAACGCACCTAGCGCGAGCACCAAAATGACCAGAGTGACACCAATGACTGGCAGTAGACGTTGGAACATTGCTAACCCTTGCCGTGCTGACGCTGCCGCGCAACTTCAAATAGACATACCCCAGCGGCGACCGAAACATTCAAACTGCTGACTGTGCCTGCTAATGGAATAGCCACTAGGTCATCACATAATTCACGGGTCAGACGCCGCATACCGGTTCCTTCAGCCCCCATGACGAGCGCTGTTGGACCAACAAATTTGTTCTCATACAATGAGCTTGTGGCTTCACCTGCAGTACCAGTGACCCAAACACCTTCGTCTTTTAGTATCCTAATCGCGCGTGCCAAGTTCGTGGCAACCACAAGTGGTACAACTTCAGCGGCACCACTGGCAACTTTGCGGGCTACGCTGGTTAAACCAGCGGCTTTGTCTTTAGGCACCACAACCGCTGTCGCACCTGCAGCGTCAGCTGTGCGCAAGCAAGCCCCTAGGTTATGCGGATCCGTCACTTGATCTAGCACTAAAAACAATGCCTTCTGACCAGCCTTCTCAACTAATTCAGGCAAATCGTTCTCTTGCCAAGCGCGTCCCGGCGTGACAATTAAATAAACGCCTTGATGGTTGCCTTCACCGGCTCGTTCATCGAGTGTTTTCCGTTGACTAAATTGCGGTCGCACCCCGGCAGCACGAGCTGCTTTTATAATCGCTTGTACCGCTGGGTCGTCCCGGTCTTTCTGGACAAATAATTCGACAGCGCGCTCCGGTGCGTGCTCTAAAATGGCACTCACCGAGTGAATGCCGTATACCGCTTCATTTTTACTCATGAACTGTGTCTCAACTGCTGTCTCAAATAGTGGTTCTAAGGCTGTTTAAACGATTGTCTTAGTGACTCGCGCAATTACCGTTTTTTGTTCTTTGGCGTGCGTTTTTTCGAACCCGCTGGGCCTGTTTTTTTGGCCTTTTTAGCTTTTGCAGCTTTGCTTCCTGCGGATTTCTTTTTCCCCGCTTTTTCTGCTGCCTTTGGCTTGTAGCCGCTTTTATTTCGCTGCGTTTTTTTCTCCTGCCGGCGCCGTGGCGCTATTGCATTCGACGTTTGTTCTACCGATAACAATTCAAAATCAATTTTGCGCTCGTCGAGATTGACTGCCGCGACTTTCACCCGCGCTTTGTCGCCTAAACGATAAACGTTGCCCGAACTTTCGCCGATCAACAAGTGGCGCTCTGCATCGTAATGGAAGTATTCGCTAGTTAAATTCGAGATATGCACGAGACCGTCGATCATGTAGTCATTTAAGCGCACAAATAACCCAAAATTAGTCACCGCAGAAATCACACCATCGAATTCGTCGCCGACATGGTCTTGCATGAACTCACACTTCAACCACTCATCGACTTGGCGCGTTGCATCATCGGCGCGGCGCTCGGTTTGCGAGCAATGAGGGCCAAGCTCAGCCAGTTGATTTTCGTCGTAACTATGCGCCCCCTCTAATCCCGCAAATTCTGGGAACTGCTTGGCGAGAATTCGTTTAATCTCACGATGCAAAACCAAATCCGGATAACGGCGAATGGGCGAAGTAAAATGTGCATACGCCTCGAGCGCCAAACCAAAGTGACCTCGGTTCTCGTGGCAATAGATCGCCTGTTGCAGCGAGCGTAACAACATGGTTTGAATCAACTCGCGGTCCGGCCGTTCAGCAACCTGCGCCAGCACTTCACCAAAGTCTGCCGGGTGTGGCTCGTCTCGCAGTGGCATGGTCAAACCAAGCTCACCAAGAACTAGTCGAAATGCAAATAACCGTTCTTCATCGGGTAAGTCATGCACTCGGAACAAGGCGCCGCCGTTGTGCTTCTCAACAAATCGAGCAGCAGCGACGTTTGCCATGATCATACATTCTTCAATGAGCATGTGCGCATGATTGCGGTGAATGGGCACAATATGTTCAATTTTGCGTTGCGCATTAAATATAAAGCGCGTTTCAACCGTATCAAAATCGATTGCACCGCGTTGCTCTCGACTTTTGCGCAGAACTTTATATAAATCGTGAAGGGTCTCTAAGTGTGGAACGACATGGTCGTACTGCTGACGCAATTTAGCATCGCCATCGAGTATCGCTGCAACTTTATTGTAAGTTAAGCGCGCGTGTGAATTCATCACAGCAGGGTAGAATTTGAAGGTATTCAGTTTCCCGCGTTCGCCAATAGTCATTTCCGCCACCATACAGAGGCGATCCACTTGCGGATTCAACGAACACAAACCATTCGATAAAGCTTCCGGCAGCATAGGTACGACGTGGTTGGGGAAATAGACCGAGTTACCGCGATTCAAGCCTTCCCGATCAAGGGCGCTGCCGACGCGCACATAGTGGCTGACATCAGCAATAGCAACCCATAATCGGAATCCTTTACCTTCCGGTTCAGCATACACCGCGTCATCAAAGTCACGGGCATCTTCACCGTCAATCGTCAGTAGTGGCAGTTTACGTAAATCGACTCGTCCCTGCTTGTCATTCTCAGCAACTTCGGCTGGAATCTTCTTCGTTTCAGCAATCAGGGCGTCTGGCCATTGATTCGGAATATTGTGTTCACGAATGGCAATTTCAATTTCCATACCCGGTGCCATGTGGTCACCGAGCACTTCTTTAATCCGTGCCACCGGCGAACTACGTCGACTTGGGCGCGAGACAATTTCTGCCACCACGATTTGACCATGGCGGGCACCATTCACCAATTCCGGCGGAATAATGAGGTCTTGTGCTAAGCGCGTGTCGTCGGGTACCACCAACGATACACCTTGTTCGACAAAATAACGGCCGACAATTTCCCGCGGCTCTTCTGCAATCGTACGGACAATTCGCCCTTCACGACGACCACGGGAGTCGCTCGACCCCGCTTTGACCAACACCCGGTCACCGTGCATAACCATTTGCATCTGATGAAACGGCAGAAATAGATCCTGACCACCCTCGTCTAACTGGACAAAACCAAAGCCGTCCCGATGACCGATAACTGTTCCTTTCTTCAGGTCCATGCGCTCTGGAATTCCGTAGGAATCATTCCGGGTATAAACCAATTGACCGTCTCGTTCCATGGCGCGCAGGCGGCGTTTTACGCCAATATGCTCACGCTCATCACGTAACTTAAAGTGACTTAAAATGTCGCTAAAGGCGACCGGCTTTAACGCCGCTTTAATGACCTCGAGCATGGCCTCACGCGATGGAATTTCCACATCATATTGTGGTTGCTCAGAGGTGTTTTTTTCGTTCATTTTAGTAATAATTTTTCTCTTCTTTTAATTAATAGGCCTTCAGGCGTTGATTACATCGTTCTGGTCACGCTGTCTTACCTTATAAAAATGACAGGCGTGTGATGATTCGGTTTTCACTTTATTTTCAGTGATTCATACGGCTCAGTATAACATTGAGTGACAAGTATAGATAACATCCATATTTCTGACACCCGCCTATTTTTGCCGCACATTGGGTTTCAATGCATGCACTAGTTGTCGAATTTGTATACAAGGCGTATCTTGAGCAATTGTAACTCATACATAACAAACAACTAGGAGCAATGTCATGTTTCGTTTAACTGCGGTAGCCCTTGCGCTCACCTTGACAGCGACCGCCGCTTTAACCGGTTGCAGTGAAGCGCCAAGCCCAAGCTCACCGACCACACAGGCAGCCCAACAAACGAGTGAAAGTCAGGCTCTAACCGTCAGCGAACGTGTCAATCTTTGGTTTGACGAACGCTTTGAGGAACGCCTGCAAAAAAGTCCTATGCAACTCACAATGCTAGGTCGCAAAGACGCCTATGATCAACTCGACGATTTCAGCCTCGCAGCGCAACGCGACATGGTGCGTTGGCTACAACAAACAGCCCAAGAGCTTGAAGCTAATTTCCCCTACGAGCAGCTCGATAGTGAAGCACAAACCTCGTATGACTTATGGATGTATCAAGTTGATCGTGACATACGTGCTTTTGAATTCCAGCACATGAACTATGTCTTTCATCAAATGTCGAGCGTTCACTCGTATTTACCGCAATTTTTAATTTCATTTCACCGTGTCGACGACTACGCCGACATGCAAGCCTACATCGCACGACTCGAACACCTCGGTCAGGCTATTGAGTCGTTGCTTAACCAAGCTCAAAACCGAGCTGATCGTGGCATTCGTGTCCCAGACTTTGGCTACCAAGGTGCATTGCGGCAAGCACGTGCACTTGTGACCGGGCAACCGTTTACGGAAGACTCAGATCCCGCCCCTTTATTTGCCGATGCGAGCGAGAAAATTGCACAATTGCTCACAAACGATCTGATTAATGCAGAGCAAGCGGAGCAACTCACAAGTGCCATGCAGCAAGCGCTCACGAACCATGTTGGCCCTGCGTACAACAACTTAATCGCATGGCTAGAAGCTGACCAAGTGAATGCCGACAGCAATCCGACTGGGGTAAGCAAATATCAAGGCGGCGCCGAATACTACCAATTTATGTTGTGGTATCACACGACAACGGACTTAACGGCCGAGCAAACTCACCAAATCGGCCTCGATGAAGTTGCTCGTATTCAAGCCGAAATGGTAGACATCAAAAACCGCGTCAACTTCGATGGTGATTTACAAGACTTCTTCGAATTTATTCGTACCGACGAACAATTCTTTTATCCCAACACGGATGAAGGACGGCAGGCCTATCTCGACGACTCTAAGGCATATTTAGATGCGATTGCAGACGAGCTACCAAATTATTTCGGTATTCTCCCCAAAGCTGACCTTGTGGTTCGCCGGGTCGAAGCATTTCGTGAAGAAGATGGCGCTGCACAACACTATTTCCCAGGTACACCTGATGGCTCACGACCCGGTATTTATTACGCTCATTTATCCGATATGAGTTCCATGCCGAAAGTCGACATGGAATCCGTTGCCTATCATGAGGGTAACCCTGGCCATCACATGCAGATTTCAATTGCCCAAGAACTCACCGGTATTCCGCAATTTAGAACGCTTGATCGTCACACCGTCTATGTTGAAGGCTGGGCATTATATTCTGAGCTCCTCGCCAAAGAAATGGGTGGCTATCGCGATGATTACTCGGACTTTGGCCGCTTAACGGCAGAAATTTGGCGAGCTGCGCGTTTAGTTGTCGATACGGGTATGCATGCACTCGGTTGGACAGAAGAACAAGCGGTTGATTACTTCTTAGTCAACACGCCGATTACCGAAGGTTCCGTGCGCTCCGAAATTCAACGCTATTTAGTTTGGCCAGGGCAAGCAACTGCATACAAAATCGGGATGATGCGCATTCAAGAGCTACGTGCCGAGGCAGAGCAAGCACTTGGTGAACAATTTGATATTCGCGGATTCCACGACACTGTGCTCGGCGGTGGTTCATTGCCATTACCAATTCTCGAACGTCGGGTTCGTCAGTGGATTGCTCAATTACAAGAAACGAACTAAGAGTAGTGCCAAGGGACAGACTCAAACCGTCGCAGGAGATTAGCCCGGCGGATTTTGAATTTGTCCCTTTGCTAATTCAAACGTTGGTAATGAGTGTGCGTAAGCGAGCATGTTGGCGGGAATAACTAGATCTTCGAGCAACTGCCCTTCTGCTTCCTCGCGGCTTTGCCATTAAGGCCATACCCACAAAAGGCGCAAAACTACCAAAGGCCTTATTCAATCGCTTAAACAAATACCCACTCGGGTCCGTATAACTCAGCGGGTTATTCAGCACATAGCTGTAGCGGTTGTAGTTCTGCAGGTTTGCGCCCGCCTGAATAAACGGGTCCGCCTGCATAAAGCGCCCAAGCACCGGGTTGTAAGTGCGCCCACCCATGTGAATAAGGTTCAGGTCGTTTACCATGGTATGGCCGGTGTAACCTTGCGACTGGCCTAAACCTTGCCCGAGAACTCCAACGCTCTCGGCTCTAGTGTAACTGCAATCATGGTTTGTTCACTTCAAAATCCTCGGGCTCAGGCTGTGGCATGGGGTCATCCAATCCCTCTACTTCGGCTGGGAATATATAATCGACATCGACCAAACATCCCAAGGGTTGCTCTCTCAAGCGCACCTTCAGAAAAGGCGGACACTCATCGCGCACACGGAATGTTCCCCTAATACCAATGTATCGATACTGCATATGGTCAGGTCTGTACTCAAGAGAAGTACAGAAGGTCACCATCTCATACACCCGAATTGCACGCATCGTCGACTCATCGTGCATAACTATGCCACAAAACTCATAAGGTGGTTCCGATTGGCCCAAATCGCTTGGGTCAATTCGCACGTAACCAATCAACCCCACTTCCTGTCCCGAGTATGCATCGGGATTTACATTAAGCCTAAGAAAAGACGTGTACTCAAAAGACTTCGTAGGAAAAGCCACTCCCATAAAGAATAATGCTGCGGAGCTCAGTAAAAATTTACGCATTAACAATCTCCTTCACGACGTAAGTTGCACATGTGGAGCCGAGTGTTGTTGTTGTCAATCGGCAATTCAGCCGCCCTAAATTCATTCACATCAAACCGCCACAGGGAGCCCCCATGATGGGTCGTGGAAGTGTAGCCAAATACAACGTCTTGTCGTAAATCTGCTCTAATATCATCCAACGAAGGCCGCCAGTGAACCCCCTTATGTGTACCATGGGAGTGCCATGACGAGTGCGGTTGCGCTCTCCCCACCCTGACAAGATTAATACTATTGGTCATGTAGTCAGTCTGCAAAGCCCCAATGAAAAACTCATCTCCCGTCTGGTAAATATAAGCTCCTACCTCAACATCAATCGTTAGTTTCGAGTGAACATTCTCATGCAGCCAATTAGCAGCGTCGTCACTACTCTTAAAGCGACGTGACTGCGCAAACGCCCCTGAGGTTGCCCCATTCGCAGACTTACCACCCGTAGAATACTCCTTGCTCACGCTACTGATCTTCAGGCCAATCGCATCCGACTCGTCCACCCAGTACTGGGTCTATATTATCAATGATGACCGGAGAGGTTTGAGCTATCGTGCCAAAAATCGTAACATACCTATCTTGGCAGGCCTCCAATACTTCCGCCGACAGTCCTTTAAGTTGCACGCTGTGGCTAAGCCTTTGAATCTCTGCGTCATCTTTATATAGCCACAAGCGACCGTCCTTTGTCAGATATCCATGAAGTGCTCCCGACTGCTGCGTATTTCGGTGATTCCGAACAGCGATTCCGGAGTTATCCGATCACCTGTTAGCCGTTCTTTTTCATAACCCTCTTTTTACGCTAAGTGATCGGATTGGTCTAGCTTTCTCATAGATTCTCCTGT
>JAMCRH010000262.1 GCA_023380515.1 Gammaproteobacteria bacterium
CCCCAGCGATGGTGGTTGGCGGATTTATTGGTGGCGCTTTAGGGGCGCGATTGCCGCCGGACGTATTGCAGCGGGTTTTTGCTATCGTTTTGTTGTTGCTGGCGCTGCAAATGATTTGGAAGAGGCGTCCACAAGCACAAGACCGGCAACATAATCCACAAGTGGTGCGCGGCGTGGGTGTAGGCATTGGCACCATCGCTGCACTCGTCGGCATCGGTGGCGGCGCCTTAGTCGTGCCATTGCTGCATTATTATCAAGTGGCCATGCGCAATGCCGTTGCTATTGCTGCCGTGTGCAGTGTGGTGTTGGCAGCTGTGGGAACCTTTAGTTATATGTTGCTGGCGCCCGACCTAAAGCATGGTGATATTCCCGGTTTAATTGGTTATGTGTATTTACCAGCATGGTTTGCAATTGCAGCGACGTCGGTGATTTTTGCCCGTGTCGGTGCTGCTATTGCCCATCGTTTACCTGTACGCTATTTGCAGCGAGCATTTGCTATTTTATTGGTGTCTGTGTCGGTGCATCTGTTACTTAGCTAAATCGCTTTAAGGAATTTGAATGTCAGAGCAGTATCTACAATTCCCCGGTTGGGACCCAGTCGCTATTTCAATTGGACCTTTGTCAGTACATTGGTACGGACTGATGTACCTTGTTGGCGCTGCTTTTGCATTATGGTGGGGAAATAAACAAGCCGACCGCGACCCTAACTGGAGCCGTGAAGCATGGCAAGATCTGTTGTTTTGGGGCTTTTTAGCACTGATTATTGGTGGTCGTTTAGGCTACGTTTTCTTTTATAACTTTGATCGGCTGGTCGCTGATCCGATTTATTTATTCCGTTTTGGCGAAGGCGGCATGTCCTTTCATGGCGGTCTCATTGGTGTCATTACTGCGTTGGTTATTTATGCGAAACGCACTCAACGCACGCTCATGAGTGTCGGTGATTTTGTTGCGCCTCTTGTGCCGGTTGGTTTAGGTGCTGGACGTATCGGTAATTTCATTAATGGTGAGCTTTGGGGCCGGGTCACGGAAGTGCCGTGGGGGATGGTTTTCCCCGCCGAGGCCGCAGGTGATTTACCACGCCACCCGTCGCAGTTATATCAAGCCTTTGGTGAAGGCTTGCTGTTATTCTTGGTCTTGTACTGGTTTAGTCGCAAACCGCGTCCGGTCGGTGCGATTGGCGGACTGTTCTTGCTTGGCTATGGTATTGCCCGTTTTGTGGTGGAGTATTTCCGTCAGCCAGACGAACATCTCGGCTTGCTTGGATTGTTTAGTATGGGACAATGGTTGTCGTTACCTATGGTGATTGCCGGCGCGCTGATTATGTGGCTAGCTTACCAAGGGAAGTTTGCAGTTCCAGCACGGACAACGGAGCCAGCTAAGCCGAAAACGTCGCAAGCGCAGAAAAATAAGCAACGTAAATAACGTTAGGGTTGAATAAGCTCAAGCAGCTACCAATAACGGCCACAAACAAAAGCCGCAATCAACAGCAGGAGAGAAAGCATGCAACAGTATTTGGACTTAATGCGCCACGTGCTTGAAAACGGAACCGTGAAGGAAGATCGCACCGGCACCGGCACGCGCAGTGTGTTTGGCTACCAAATGCGGTTTGACCTTGCCGAAGGCTTTCCATTGGTGACAACCAAAAAGTGTCATTTGCGGTCGATTATTCATGAGCTCTTGTGGTTCCTGCAAGGCGATACCAATATTCGTTACTTGCGTGAAAACGGCGTGAGTATTTGGGACGAGTGGGCCACAGCCGATGGTGATTTGGGACCCGTTTATGGGGCGATGTGGCGGAACTGGCCAACGCCAGACGGCCAGCATGTCGACCAAATTGCCGATCTGATTGCGGAAATTAAACAAAACCCAGACTCGCGTCGCCTGCTAGTCAGCGCCTGGAACCCGGCACTGTTACCGAACCCGAAAGTGTCACCAAAGGTTAATGCGGAGCAGGGGCGGCAAGCGCTACCGCCGTGTCATACACTTTTCCAATTCTATGTTGCTGACGGTAAATTGTCGTGCCAATTGTATCAGCGAAGCGCCGATATTTTCCTTGGCGTGCCATTCAATATCGCCAGTTATGCATTGTTTACCATGATGGTTGCGCAAGTGTGCGACCTAGAGCTCGGTGAGTTTATTCATACCTTTGGTGATGCGCATTTATATTCGAATCACATGGAACAGGCTCAACTGCAATTAAGCCGTGAGCCGCTGCCATTGCCGTCGATGCGGATTAACCCTGCAGTGAAAGACATTTTCGCTTTCAAGTTCGAAGACTTCGAGCTTGAAAATTATCAAGCGCATCCGCACATCAAGGCGCCGGTCGCTATTTAACTTGAAACAATCGAGTCATAAGGAAAAGCATAAGCCATGAGTAGTACTGATTGGCAGCGTCGCTTCGGCGGTATTGAACGCCTTTACGGTCATGAGTCTGCGCAGGAATTACAACAACTGCATATTGCCGTGGTTGGCATTGGTGGCGTGGGTTCGTGGGCTGCGGAAGCCTTGGCTCGCAGTGGTGTTGGCAAACTAACACTGATAGACATGGACGAGGTGTGCCTCAGTAACGTGAATCGGCAGTCGCATGCGTTAACGAACACCGTTGGTCAGTTGAAAATCGATGTGCTCGGTGAACGTTTACGCGCTATTAATCCCGACCTACAGCTGACCTTAATCGACGATTTCATAAATAAAGACAACTTGGCCGAGCATTTCGCTTCGGCTCCAGACGGCGTGCTTGATGCTATCGACAGTTTACAGGCCAAGGTGTCATTACTGGCTTGGTGTAAACGCCAAAAAATAACCGTAGTGACCACAGGTGGTGCTGGTGGCCAAATTGACCCAAGCCAAATTGCCATCACAGACGTCGCGAAAGTGACGCAGGATCCCTTAATGGCGAAAGTGCGTAATCAACTTCGTCGTGATTTCGGCTTTAGCCGCAATCCGAAACGGAAGTTTGGCATCGATTGTGTGTATAGCACCGAGCAATTACGTTACCCGCGTGAAGATGGCAGTGTGTCTTATGCTAAGCCGGGCGATCGCGGTGTGAACATGAATTGCGCCACAGGCTTTGGGGCGTCCATGATGGTCACCGCAAGCTTTGGCTTGTTCGCTGCTGCACAATTGTTAAAACGCGTGTTACCCGACGTGACTCCTAGCTCGTAAGCCGATAACCCATGTATTCAAGACTGCAGTGAACAACTCAGCGCTTGTGCTCGTAACGTTATTTGATATAAGCCGTTAGTGCGCGAAGGTGTGAGCTGATTCGTCAATTGGCAGGTCGCTAGCCAAGCATTGACGTCGAAATTGGCAATGGTTGCAGGTGTCTGGTTTTGCAATGGCGCGAATAGAACCACTAACAGACCGCGAATCAGACGTGATTCACTATCCGCTTGGAAGTACAGAGTTGCGTCACTTTTTACGGTATAATCGAGCCAAACTGCTGCTTCACAACCGTCGACATGGTTGTCGTTGCAGCGCTCAGCAAGATCCTCTGCAGTTAGGTGCCGTGCCCACTGAAGTAACAGTCGGTAACGCGCTTCCCAGCCGCTGGCTTGCTGTAAACTTGTTTGAATTTCGTCTGCAGTTGGCCATGTCATGGTGGTTTCCTCGTTTGAGACTGCTTTAAACAGACTGCCAGCTAGAGTTGACAGTTCAGTGTTGGTGAATTTGCCATCATTATACCGTCAACACTTGTGTCATGCAGGCTGCTTTTACATAATGCACGCTTATGTCAATTCGACGTAGGTTTGAGAAGAAGGAAGAGGTTATGAAAATTTTGGTCGCGGTGAAGCGCGTGATTGACTATAACGTCAAAGTTCGCGTCAAAGCCGATCAGTCTGATGTTGACTTAAGTAACGTAAAAATGGCGCTCAACCCATTCTGTGAAATTGCGGTTGAAGAAGCTGTTCGCCTAAAAGAGAAAGGCGTTGCCGAAGAAGTCGTCGTGGTTTCGATTGGTCCGAAAGCGAGCCAAGAGCAAATTCGCACAGCGTTAGCACTTGGTGCTGACCGCGGTATTCATGTTGAAACTGATGCAATGCCAGATTCACTTGCCGTCGCCAAAATTCTCAATAAGTTAGTTGCTGAAGAAGCACCACAGCTTGTGATTCTTGGTAAACAGTCCATTGACTCAGACAACAACCAAACCGGCCAAATGTTGGCTGCGTTGAGCGACATGCCGCAGGGCACCTTCGCGTCTGAAGTGAAAGTCGATGGTGATAAAGTTCAAGTAACCCGTGAAGTCGACGGTGGCTTGCAAACTCTTGAACTAACCTTGCCAGCGATTGTGACGACCGACCTGCGTTTAAACGAACCACGTTACGCGTCGTTACCGAATATTATGAAAGCCAAGCGTAAGCCGTTGGACGTGAAAACCCCATCCGACTTAGGTGTGGAACTTGCGAGTAAAGTATCTGTATTGAAAGTTGAATCACCAGCAGAGCGCAGCGCAGGCATTAAAGTGGCCAGTGTG
The DNA here is from genome assembly GCA_023380515.1 of Gammaproteobacteria bacterium. The sequence continues at coordinate 4,475 of JAMCRH010000262.1, forward strand.
GCCGAGTTAGTTGAGAAATTGAAAAACGAGGCAAAAGTATTATGAGCATTTTAGTTGTCGCAGAACACGATAATAAAACCCTCAACCCTGCCACGTTGAAAACGTTAACTGCTGCACAAGCGATGGGTGGCGATATTCATGTCCTGGTTGCCGGTGAAAACTGTGCAGATGTGGCCAATGAAGTTGCGCAAGCAGCGGGCGTGAGCAAAGTATTGCATGCGGACAACGCTGCCTATGGTCACCATTTAGCTGAGAACCTGAGCGCCCTGGTGGTCAGTTTGGGTAAAGGCTACAGCCATATTATTGCGCCAGCGACCACGACTGGTAAGAACTTTATGCCGCGCGTTGCAGTGCTACTCGACGTTGCTCAAGTGTCAGATATTATTGCCGTTGAATCAGCCGACACGTTCAAACGTCCTATTTATGCTGGCAACGCGATTGCAACGGTGCAATGTGACGAAGCGATCAAAGTGATCACAGTCCGTGCGACTGCGTTTGATGCGGTTGCTGCTGAAGGTGGCAATGCGAGCGTGGAAAGCGTGAGTGACGTATTTGCGTCAGAAAAAGTAACTTTTGTTGGCGAACAGGTTGCTGCATCTGAGCGTCCTGACCTTGCTGCCGCACGCGTCGTTATTTCTGGTGGCCGCGGAATGCAAAACGGTGAAAACTTCGTGTTACTTGAAAAAGTAGCGGACAAACTAGGTGCAGCTATTGGTGCATCCCGTGCAGCCGTTGACGCTGGTTTTGTGCCGAACGACATGCAGGTTGGTCAAACGGGTAAAATTGTCGCACCTGAGTTATACATTGCGGTCGGCATTAGCGGTGCAATTCAGCATTTGGCTGGCATGAAAGACTCGAAAGTCATTGTTGCCATTAACAAAGACGAAGAAGCGCCGATTTTCTCCGTCGCAGATTACGGTTTAGTTGCCGATTTATTTGAGGCGCTACCGGAATTAGAAAAAGCATTATCTTAACTGCGTGACAAGCAGGTTGGTCCTCTGCTAACCTGCTTGTTAATAAAAGATTAAAAAAAAGTCGGCTATTTGACTCTAAATACTTGCGTAAATGCGAGTAATCATACATGATTTTTGAAAGTCATTAGCCAGGGACACCCGGCTTGGGGTACGCAGGATAGGTGGCAACAACAATGAAAAGAAAAACAACTATGTTCAAAAAACTTCCACTTGCAGCAGCTGTAGGCTTAGCAATCGCGGCCGCGCCAGCGCAAGCAAAGGATTTCGAAGTTGGTCCATTTGCTGTTTCATTCGACTCAACCTTTTCGCTTGGAGCAATCTGGCGAACGGGTTCGCGTGATTTACGATTATTGCATCCGGGTAACTATGAAGGTGGTCAAGGTCAGTCGGCTGTTACCGATGATGGTAATCTCAACTTCGACCGCGGTGATTTAACCTCGCTCGTATTTAAAGGTGTTCACGATTTGGATATCAGTACCCAAAACATGGGTGGTATCTTTGTCCGCTTTAATTACTGGTATGACGACGTTCTTGAAAACGAAGCGTTTGCTCACGGTCATAATGGGACGAACTATTTCCCGAATGCCCGCTTGGATTCAGACTCGTTTGATGATTACTCGAAAGGTAAAGGTGCCAACCTCCTCGATGCGTTCTACTATACGCAATTCGACATTGGTAACCGTCCAGTAGACTTACGGATCGGCCGTCAGGTCCTAAGCTGGGGTGAGAGTACTTTTGTCTTCAACGGTGTTAACTCCATTAACCCGCTCGACGTTAACGCAGCTCGCCGTCCAGGCGCGGAAATCAAAGAAGCACTCTTACCGGTCGGTATGGTCAGTACTTCAATTGGTATTCGTGACAACACGACACTCGACGCTTTCGTTGGTTTTGAATGGGACAACACCAAACTTGACGGTTGTGGAACCTTCTTCTCAACGGTTGATATTCTTGGTGGTCCAGGTTGTAACAAAATAACCTTGAACCCTGAAGTTGCGCCAGGTCGTTTCTTGAGTGACCGTGAGTCAGTCGAAGCGGGCTTATATGTTGCGCGTGCAGCAGACGTTGAAGCAAGCGATAGTGGTCAATGGGGTATTGGTTTGCGCCACTACTCACTGAATTTAGATACTGAATTTGGTCTATACTACATCAACGTGCATAACCATGCGCCAATTATTTCTGCCTACGATTGGACGACCACAGCACCTAGTAACAATGTGGTGTCTACCAATGGACCAATGTATTTTGCTGAATGGCCAGAAGATAACCAAATCTGGGGTGCAAGCTTCAGTACCATGCTCGGCAATTGGTCGTGGGCTGGTGAAGTTAGCTACCGCCCAAATCAAGCGGTTCAGATTAATACGATAGAAATCATTACCGCTGGTTTGCAGCCTGAAATTCCAACTTCGTTTGAACAACGGATTGCCACAGCACGACCTAACGGTATTCCTGTTGGCGGTTACGCAGCTGGCTATGAAGAGCTGAAAGTGTATCAAGCACAGATGACCTTCATTAACTTCTTCGAGCAATTCTGGGTGTCTGATCGGATGACCATTATTGCAGAGTTTGCAGCGAACCACATCGACAACCTACCAGGTCTGGATACGCAACGTTTTGGCCGCAGCCCTGTTTTTGGCAAATGTTTAACGGTTCGTGACCAGCAGCGTTTGGGTAATCCATCACCTGCGGGCAACATCAACTGTGATGGTTTCGTCACGACGACTTCCTTCGGTTATCGCTTACGTGCAGCGTTTGACTTTAACAACGCGATTCGCGGTTGGAACTTAACACCGACCTTGGTTGTTAACCACGACGTCAAAGGTTATTCACCGAACGCAAACTTCATCGAAGGCCGCTTGAACCTTGGTCTGTTAGTTGAAGGAAGCTACATGAGTAAGTATCGCGTTGTTGTTGGTTATAACAACTACAGCGGTGCTGATTATGACCCAATGCAAGACCGGGATCATATCTCTGCGAGCTTCTCAATGTCGTTCTAAGACGATATGTTATGATTAGAAAGACGCCTCCGGGCTAACACCGTTCAGTTAAGAAATATTTTTGCGATCGGTTGAACGATCCCAAGGTTAGTTCAAAATACCCTCATCATCGTTTGGTTATGAGGGTATTTTTTTACTTAGTCATTGGTTACTTGATACAGATACGTTCGCTGTTCCGGAACACTTGTCAACATTCAAACAGTCTATCCCCCTTGAATGGGTTGAACAAGCACTAGAATCTACCAATAAAGCCAGCATTAAAAGGCGCAAGTTGCCGGCTGAGTTAGTAGTTGTTGCTGATGAAATTCAGAAAGCGTTTCTTCTGCTGCAATAAGTTGTCCGCTGTTGTTAAAAACCATGCTTTGGGCGTTTGGGATTTCCGGTTCCACCAGGCCGGCGATGAGTTTGGTCATGGCGACATCGTGGCTGGCATTGATCATGTGTTGGCCATCAATATCAACCGGAACCTGATAGGTAATCGTCCAGTAACCTGCAGAGAGGTCAAAGTACAAACCAGTCCAGACTGGAGTGCGCTCAGGATTGTCCTCCTGAAGTGTTGAGCCCACGGTGGTAAAGTCAGTTATTACCAACTCAGGTGCTGCTAATAACCCCCAAGGATTGTCCTGCTGATAAATTGTCAGGATGTTTTCGGGTAGTGAGATATGGGTGTTGGTCACCAGGCCATGCAAGGCTGGGCCAAATTCGTTTACCAGATACTGGGCGATGATGGTTCTCGCCTTAATTTCGTCTGAAAGCGGTCGGGGGCCAGGGCCTGCAAACGTAGTCACGGATTCGAACCACTGACTGTCAGCGGTAGTACCTTCAAAAAAATCCTCTCTTAGCCTTAAGGTACCTGGCTCTGTTTCAACGTGCCAACGGTCAAATTTTTCTGTGTAAGCCGGGTTATCGGCGAGCGCTGAATACCTTCTCTCGAAGGCAGCGGCAAGTTGAGCTGCTCGGTCTTCAATAGTGCGGAACAATCTGCTTTCCCGTTCTATGCGGCGTTCCGCTTGTTCAGTAAGGCTCTGAATATGATCCGCTTTTGCTTGCTGATATGAAACCCAGAAGCTGACTGTTGAGAGTGCGACAACAAGCATAAGCGACCACAGGCTGATATTAATCAGCAGCCTGGTGGTTAATCTTCTCGCAAAACGGGAGCGTCTGTTTGAGCTATTTATGCTCACAGCAGCATTTATTCCTTGGTGTAATCGAAATACTCAATTCAGCCTATAACATTTAGCGATAATAATCATGATTTAACACCGACACCTATCAACAAAATAAAGACGAGGCGAAAGGAAAGATCATCGAGATGATTTTTTTTACAACATTTTTCACTACCCCAAAAGATATACAACCCGCAAGCAAGCGATCTATACAAGGCTATAAGAAATACAATATTTGTGCGTATTTATGCGGATACTATGTCTATACAACTACAATATTTGCGTAAATTATGACCATAAATGTATAGAAAAGGTTTATATTTGATAGTCAAATTCCCAAAAATAGCCTGATATAAAAGTTGCATATACAAGCAAAAATCTGCTAACAATTAAATGGTAGTTAATCAAAAAGCAACAATCAGGGGACTAGCATGAAAAACCACAGACTTTCAAAACTTGCTGTAGCAATGGGGCTGGCGATGCTTCCATTTACGGCAGTTCAGGCACAAGAAGACGCTGCTGAAGAATCCGCAAATGTAGAGCGGATCTCAGTCACTGGATCGCGCCTGCAGCGCACGGAAGCAGAGAGCGCTGCACCGGTACAGGTATTTACAGCAGAAGATATTGAAGCTTCGGGCTTAACGTCAATGGAGCTGATTCTCCAGCAAATGTCTGCATCGGCCGGCTTTGGCGGTAACCCAACCAGCACCTACTGGGTTGGTGGCGGTTGGGGAACCGCTCAGGTAAACCTGCGTGGATTAGGTGTTTCCAGAACGTTGGTGCTGTTGAATGGCCGACGCGTAGTGAATGGAGGCTCAGGTGCCAATGCGTCAGTCGACCTTAACGTAATCCCAACGTCGATTATCGAACGTGTCGAAGTACTGAAAGACGGTGCGTCGGCGATTTACGGGGCAGACGCGGTTGCCGGGGTAGTTAATATTATCACCAAAAAAAATTACGACGGCTTTATGATTGAAGGCCGTCTGGCAGGAACTGAGCACGGCGACGGGGAAGAACGCCAGATTAATATGATGCTCGGTGCAAGTTCAGACCGCGGTCGAGTAGTATTAACATTAAGCTATCGCGATACTGATGAAGTCAATATGGCTGATCGTGCTCCATGTCCGCTTGTTGAGCGGACGACAGGGCAACTGTCTTGCTCACCAAGTGGTTCAACACCGGGTGGCCGCGCTGTAATTTCCAGTGGGCCTGATGCGGGCCAGATTATCAATTTCAATCAGGATCCTGGCGGTGACCCGAATTCTTACGCCCCTTATGATCCGGAAGTTCATGGCAGTAACTCCTTTCCGTACCTCAATGCGGTGAACCCAGTTTCGACGATTAGTTTTTCCACGTTTGGTGACTACAGACTACAGGGCGATACGTACGCTTTTGCTGAAGTGCTATACAACCAACGTCGCTCAAATCAGACGGGTGCGCCGAATACATTGCGCAATATCGACTTTGCAGCAGACCATCCAAGTAACCCAGTCGGTGAAGACATTACAGTTCTGATGCGTCGCCTTGACGAAGGTGGAGGCCGTCATTTTGATCAGGAAGTAAATACCTGGCGCTTTGTGACTGGTTTACAAGGTGTAGTCGGTGATGGCTGGAACTGGGAATTTTCATACAATTATGGACGTAACACTGGGCGCGACGGTGCAGACAACATCGTAAACCTGCAACGCCTTAACCAGGTTCTGACACCTTCAGAGTGCGGGGGTGACATCCCATGTAGCACGCTTCTGGGTGCTGACAGCATGAGCCCGGAAGCATTGGATTATATACTGTTCCGTATTGATGATAATGGCGGTAACGAGCAACGGACACTTAGCTTTAATATTAATGGCGACTTAACCGAGAACAGACATGGTTATATTCCGGTAGCCTTTGGTGTTGAACGTCGTAAAGAGCGTGGCTGGAACAACCCGGACTCATCGGTTGTTGCTGGCATTATGAACACCAACCAACAAGAGCCGTTAAGTGGTGAGTATTCAGTTACTGAAGCCTATGTAGAAACATCGATTCCTTTGCTTTCCGATATGCAATTCGCTGAATTAGTTTCTTTGGATTTAGCGTATCGTTATTCAGATTATGACTTGTTCGGAAGCGACGGTAACTACAAGGTTGGCCTGCATTGGAATGTGAACGATAACGTGAAATTGCGTAGTACGTTCTCCACAGCATTCCGCGTTCCGAGTATTCCAGAGCTATTTTCAGGTGTTGGTGAAGGTAACCTGACGACCAGCGACCCATGTAGCGGTTGGGATCAGCCAAGTGCAGATCCGGTCGTTTCAGCGAACTGCCAGGCAGATGGCGTGCCAGAAGGCTTCCAACAGCAAGGTTCCAACATTCTGACGCAGACTGGCGGAAATATTAACCTGCAGCCAGAACACGCAGATACGTTCACAGCAGGATTGGTGTGGGACGTAGACTGGGTAGAAAACCTGCAGGTTACCGTTGACTACTTCAGTATTGAAATGTCGAACGCCATTCGAAGCGTAGCTGGTTCAACGAAGTTGTCTGCTTGCTATAATTCAGAAGGTATGTCGCATCAATTCTGTAGTGACGATACGTTCACCCGTAACGCTTTGACTGGTGAGGTTAACTTCTTATCTGCTCAACCAGATAACGTTGCTAACGAAAAGATTTCGGGCTGGGATGCATCGGTTTTCTATGCGACCACGTTGGCTGGGCTTGACGCTCGCTTCAACTGGAACTTGACGTACCTGGATGAATATTCCATTCAGCCGTATGAAGGTGCCCCTGTAATTGACTATGCAGGCAAACTAACTGGCGGCAGCGGAAGTTTTGCCCGCGTGCGTAGTGATGTAAATATGACATTGCGCAGCGACGATTGGCGATTCAATTACACGGTTCGTATGATTGGCAGTGCCGACGATATCAATGCTTCACCTGGTGATATCGGTGCCAGCGTCTCTGACGTGTTTTACCACGATGTTCAGGGTACGTATTATCTTGATGACAATTGGACTGTGCAGGCCGGCGTGAACAACCTGTTCGATAAATCAGCTCCTTATGTTCGAAGCTGGACTGATGCGAACACAGACACCATGACCTACGACCTTATGGGTCGCCAACTATATTTGAAACTCCGTTACGAGTTTTAATGTACTTGTCCGGGGGGGCTGATGGGGCTCCCGGCGCTTTTCGAATTTTTTGAGGTTGACGTATGAAACAACGTTCCGGCACCTACCGTGTCTGGCACCGCTGGTTATCACTTGTACTGGGCGTACAGATGGTGATTTGGGCGATATCCGGGGCCTACATGGTGATTGTTCAGCTGCCGTTTATCCATGGAGTTCATTTAACTCAGGAAAGTGACCAGAAGCTACCAGTAAACCCTGGTGCTGCATCACTGGCAGAGGTCACAGAGAAATTTCCGCATACCACAGAAGCAGAGTTGGTCAATCGTCTGGTTAATGGTGAATACAGGCTGCTTTGGCAACTACGTACGCATTTCGGTGATCGTCTCGTAGATGCCAACACACTAGAGCCTGTGGTTCTCGGTAAGTCCGATATCCGCGCACTTGCTGAAAGTTATTATGCATTCAAAGAAGAAGCGCGCATTACCAATATTGAACTGCTGACAACAGAAGCTCCGAGCGAGCTAAACCCAGCGCATTTGCCAATCTGGCGTATCGACTTTGATGACTTTGGTCGCACTGCGCTGTATCTCGACCAGACTACGGGCGAAATGAAAGTACGTCGGCATGATTTCTGGCGTGGCTTCGACATAATGTGGATGCTTCATATCATGGATTATAAGGACCGGGTTGATATTACCACCTGGTGGTTACGAATTTTTATATTCGGCACCTTTGGATTCATTTTCACCGGTATTGTGTTGCTTATACAAACGTTGTTTAGTTCACGGAGGAAGCTGAGATGAAATTTTTACAATGGCTTCACCGCTGGACAAGCTTGATTATTTTACTACAGGTGTTTCTCTGGACCCTTAGTGCGGCGTGGTTCACTATCATGGACCATGACGGCATGAAGGCGCACCAGTATATGGCACATGGCGACCATAGCATGCTCAATACTACGGATATGGTGGATCTGAACCAGTTTGAGCATCACTTTACTGACGCTTCACTGGTGCGTGTTCAATTGGTCGATGGTATTCCGCAAGTCGTGGTGCGTTATGGAGAAGACGAATACGAATACTTGCATGGCTTAACCGGGCTTCCCTGGCAAACAGGAGAAGCGATGGCAACACGCCTTGCACAAGCAAGTTATTCCGGTCCCGGTGATGTAAAACGAATTACCGCGATAGAGGAAACCTGGGAACTTCACGGCTGGAAAGGCAGTGCATGGAAAGTGGAGTTCGGGGATGATTTGAACACTCGTGTCTACGTTGATGAGAATTCCGGAACGGTCATTGATCACAGAAATACTCCCTGGGTGATCTCGGATTGGGCCTTCCGGTTGCATTTTATCGACTACACCGGTGGCCGGAACTTTAATAACCTGGTGATTATCACCGCTGCTGTCGTCACACTCTGGTTTGCGCTTTCAGGGTTGATATTACTCATTAAATTGCTTGGCAGTGGCGAAATGCGCTGGAGCTGGCGCAAGGTACCAATGCGCACGCAGGCAGGAGACTCAGAAGTAAATCTGGTGACTCCAAAGCACCGCACTATATTACAAACGTTACAAAGCAACGAGCTACCGATCGGCAGCGGTTGCGGCGGAGGTGGTACTTGCGGACTGTGTAAAGTGCGTGTTGAAGATGAATCGTTACCTGTTACGGATGCAGAAAGCGAACTTCTGAGCCAGGAAGAGCTGGCGCAAGGCATCAGACTGGCATGCCGCCATAAAACACCGACGAAAGGAAAAGTGGTGTTACAGGATAATGCTGCCCGTTATGAACTTGAGCTAACAAGTAGTCGGTTTATTACGCCGCTCATGAAGGAGCTGAAGTTCAGTGTTGTCACGGATGAGCATCCTGAATTTAAGGCGGGTCAGTATGTACAGTTCCTGATACCTGAAGCAGTCAGCCGTGCCAGACCGGATGACATTCCTGAACCTTATCATGGCGTTTGGGAGTCGATTGCCGAGGTTGAGTTTGAGCACAGCGAAGTGCGTCGTAACTACTCCATGGCTGTGCGCCCAGGTGCCGAAGAACTGGTTTTTAACGTGCGCTACCAGCCAACAGCAGACGGCGCAAAAGTACCAGGCGTTGGTTCCACTTACTTGTTTAATTTGAAGCCTGGGGACAACGTTGTTGTTGAAGGGCCATTTGGGGAGTTTGTGCGAACGGATAACGAGCAGCATGTTCAGTGCTTTATTGGTGGAGGCGCAGGTATGGCACCATTAAGATCGTTGATTCAGGAAGAGCTGGAGTCTGAATCGCCCCGTAAGATCGAGTTTTTCTACGGAGCGCGCAGTAAGCAGGAGCTTTGTTATGCAGACGAGTTCGAAGAACTGGCAGAGCAAGGTAAGCTTCTATTTACTCCGGTATTGTCAGAAGCTACGTCGCACTGTGACTGGGATGGCCCGAAAGGCTTTGTACATCAGACCGTTGAGAATTATTTGAAAGACGTTGATGTGTTAAGCCGGGATTATTATGTCTGCGGCCCACCGGCTATGCTGGCTGAAACCTTAAAGCTATTAAAGTCGATGGGAGTTCCAGATAGTCAGATACGATTTGACGACTTTGGTAATTAACAGACATTAAATAGTCAAAGGTAACAGGCAGCTTCGGCTGCCTGTTTTTTTGTTCCTTTTTACAGCGGCGGCCTTTCTATTACAATGTCCCGCTGATTAAAATAATAACAAGCGCAGCCAGGCTGCGTGGACGTGCCAAGGAGATACGCATGTCTGGCGGACAAACCCCATCGAATGCGGAAACCCAGAAACGCGGTTGGTTTACGCGATTCCTCGATGCAGTTGAATATCTGGGTAATTTACTGCCCCATCCAGTGAGTCTGTTTGCGCTGTTTTGTGTATTTGTCATTGTTGCCAGTGGCCTTGCAGCGTTCTTTGGACTAAGCGCTGCTGACCCGCGTCCTGCGGAAATGACAGGCGGTGAACCCGGTGCGTTAATTACGGTTAACAGCCTGATGATCCGTACCAGTACTTTTGGACACCGAGCTAAGTGAGTAAAATCACTTAACGAGGTGAATCATGAAAGCAAATAAAAAACGCAAAGTCCACACGCAAGAATTTAAAGCAGAAGCTCTGAAATTAGCTGATTAGCTGAAAGAATAGGCGTTGCAGCGGCTGCTAGAGAACTGAAAGTCTACGAATCCCAGCTGTACAGTTGGCGGACTGCGTCGCAAAAGAAATCTAGCACGAGCGCCCGAGAAGCAGAGCAAGCCCAGAGTGCAGCGTCGAATTGAGCGAGACGAAGCAATTAAGCAGGCATTTGTTGACTCGAAAGAGCGCAGCGGCGCTCGACGCTCGGCGTATCCAAGTAGATTTGGCAGACCTCAACATGACACCTGACATCAAAACTATTCGCAATAGCATGATACGCCAGGGCCTTGTACCTAAGGCCGCACGTAAATTTAAAGTCACCACGAACCGCGCTTATCTGCCCAGTGCGATCGCACCATCAACTTGGTTGATGGCCAGATTATTGATAATGACTAAATGTTAAATACCTGTTATTCTAATAAGTCAAACTCCGTTACGCTTAAGTTTGTCTTGATGAAAGAAAGTCGTATTAGGGATAGCGGTCTCATCGTCGTTGATAGCCTAGGACGGGTTTTATTACATGCTTTCTTTACGCTGGTTAACGCTTGGCTTGATTGTTTTAGCGCTAATTTTTACCTTGTCGCTCGGGATGACTCCTGTGCCAACGGCACCCTCCACACATCAGTCTGTGGCGTTGCAGTGGGTCGACGAAACGACCTGCCAGCAATGCCATCTTGACCAAGTCAAAGAATGGCAAGGTTCTCATCATCAGCTCGCTATGCTGCAACCGGACACGACGAGCGTACGCGGCCCTTTTAACGGCACACAATTTCAAACCGTCGACGAATCTTTTCTATTCTTCAACGAGGCAGGGCGTTATTTTGTCGAGACGCAAAAGCGAAGCGGGACCAAGATGGTTTACCCGGTGGCTTATACATTTGGTTGGGAGCCGTTACAGCAGTATTTAATTGAAACCGAGCCGGGTCGACTGCAGGCATTGAGTGTTGCTTGGGATACCGAACGCGAGCAGTGGTTCCATTTATATGAAGGTGCTCAGGTCGATGCTACGCATCCGCTGCATTGGCAACAACGCTCGCAAAACGCCAATACGCAATGTATCGAATGTCACACCAGCGGCTATTCAATGACTTATAGTCCAAAAGAACATCGGATGGAATCGCAGTGGCAAAGTTTGGGTGTGGGCTGTCAGGCCTGTCATGGCCAAGCCTCACATCATCTGGCTTGGGCGCAATCCGATGGCGCACAAGCGCCTGACCATTACGGCTTTTCCCGTGCTTTAACTGCGCCAGAACATGGTCAACAACAACTAGAAACCTGTGCACAATGCCATAGCCGCCGCACGCCATTGGGTGCGGTTGATGGACAGGGCTCGTTTCACGACGATTACTTATTAAGTTTACTGACCGCGGATCTCTATGAAGTCGACGGCCAGATCAGTGATGAAGTTTTTGAATACGGGTCATTTCTGCAAAGTAAAATGTACCAGCAAGGTGTAGTCTGCAGCGATTGCCATAATCCGCATTCCGCGCAATTTAAAATGCCAGAAATAGCAACCTGTACTCAGTGCCACAACCCGACCAACAAGGTGCCGCGTGAGGGTATTCAAACCGCGAGCTTGAAGGCTGCGAATTACGCCGGCAGCACCCACCACTTTCATCAGCCAGAGTCGAGCGGTGCCGACTGTCGAAGCTGTCACATGCCAAGCAAAACCTATATGGGCAATGATGTCCGCCATGATCATAGTTTTAGCGTGCCTAATCCCACACAAGCATTGACTTTGGGCCATTCGGACGCCTGCTTAAGCTGTCACACGGACGATGATCCGGAGATTATCATCACTGCCTTTACTGAATGGTATCCAGATTTTACGCCACGTGATGGCGGTTACGCTGTGGCTATGTACAACGCTCGGGGTGGACAGGCCGGTGCAGTTGAGGCTTTATTACAACAGCTGATGCGCGAAGATCTACCACCGATACGACGTGCTGCTTTGCTTGCGGAAACACCACATTATCCAGCGCCACAGTTACAACAGCAGGCTATCCTCGGGCTGCAACATGATGATCCGCTGGTACGGCGGTCTGCATTGAATGCGGTAGCCGAGTTTTTACCCCCCGATCAGCTACAACAGATTTTGACCTATTTACAGGCGGACCCGGTGCGTTCGATAAGGGTAACAGCAACCGAGCTTGCGGTTGAACAAACGCGACAAACCGGCCAGCCGATGGATCCCTCCAACCTGACCGAGTTGATCGAAATTCAGCAAAAATTAGCCGGCCGTCCGGAAGCTCATTATACGTTAGCCACATTATTACAGTTGCAGCCGATGTTGCAGCCACAGCAAGTAAGCACTCACTTGTCTACAGCCTTGCGGCTTGCCCCAGACTATACGCCGGCGCTGGTGGCGCAGGCAGAATTGATTGAGCAACGTGACAGCAGTGAAGGTTTAAATTATTTGCGCCAAGAAGTCGAGCGTTGGCCAAACAATGCGGATTTGCAATTCGCCTTGGCTTTAGCGGAAATCCGCAACGGTGACCTGGCTGCGGGCACAGAATGGCTCATTGTCGCTCGGCAGAGGGCACCCGAGAATGACTACTACGCCTATGTACTCGCGATCGCGTGGCATGATCAAGGACAGATCGGTGCAGCAAAAAACTTACTTCGTGAACAACTGGAAAAGAATCAGCGCAACCGTCAATTGCGGCTGACGCTATTAAATTACCTCGATGCAAATGATGAATCGCAAGCGGAGGAGAGGGTTAGGCTGATTGAGCAGTGGTCTCGCCAGAATCCGAATGACGCTTTGTTAAAAGCCTATTTAAGGGAGTGAGAGTGACATGAGTCGTCAACAGATTTATTGGCTGCGCGCAGTGAGCGCAATGCTGAGCATATTAATTTTAACCGGCTGTAACTGGAATTCGACGAAGCGTCCTGAGTTTGAGGTCAATCCGCCAACACCGCCTGTTGTGGAACTGCCACCGAATATTTTATTGGTGGTGATGGATGATGTGGGAATCGATCAACTTACCGCGTTGGGATATGGCGGTGTGCATCCGCCATCAACACCAGCGATTAACGCGATCGCAGAGCAAGGAGTGCGGTTTCGGAATACTTGGTCGATGCCTGAATGCTCGCCGGGTCGAGTAGCCTTATTCGCTGGTCGTTATCCACTTCGAACCAATGTTTATCAAGCAATTGGGCCGAATGATTTGGCCAATTCACAAGTTTCTCCATATGAGCTAACTGCGGCTAAAATGCTGCAAAATGCAGACTATGAAAGTGCCATGTTTGGCAAGTTTCATTTAGCCGGGCCGGATTTTAATCCTGCTGAAAATGGCACACCTGCGGCATTAGGTTGGGACTTCTTTTATGGGTGGACGGGTGGCTTACCAGCTAGCATTGATACCACAGCGGGTGGTATTGCTGAGGTAGGCACATATTCTTGCGGCTATGTACCGTCTCTTGAAGAGGATCCGGTTCATGGTGCAGAGTATGGTGCTTGTTACATCCCTAATCTGGCAGAGGTTTCCTGTCAGAATCTTGAGGGTAGTGCCGAGCAATCCGCGGGTTTGCAATGTTTAGCCAGTGGCGGTGTACTCGTGCCGAACGCAAATTGCATGACAGAGCCGCCAGCGTCGGTCAATTTCGAGCAAGAAAATGCCTATTATGTGTCGCCATTAGTGATTAATCATCAAGGGGAAGTGACGGAAGTTCCTCTGCGTGACCCACGCAGTCGCGGTTATCGTACGACGATTGAGGTCGATGCGGCACGCGAATGGATTCAAAGTCGAAATGGTGATCAGCCTTGGATGGCATCGGTGACATTTACCGCACCGCACACTCCCATTCAAACACCACCACCGACCTTATTAAGCTCGGGAATTGAAACTCAGTTACAAGCGGACTGCAGTTTCGAGCCGTCGGCATTGCCGAATTTTCGGCGCCTCAGTGATGCGACCATTGAGGCAATGGATACAGAGTTTGAACGTCTTCTTGTCGATATCGGCGTAGCTGAACGGAGTGTTGATGATCGGCTGGTCTATCGCCCTGAAAGTAATACCCTTGTGGTGATTATCGGTGACAACGGTTCTTTTGGACCGACAGTAAAAGCACCATTCGACTTATCTCGAGCAAAGGGCTCAGCATATCAAACTGGAATTTGGGTACCGCTCATTGTCGCTGGACCTATGGTGATTGAGCCCGGGCGCAATGTCGAGCATATGGTCAATGCCGTCGATGTTTTCTCACTATTTGCTGAAGTGGCTGGACTTGACGTAGAAGAGTTTGCAACCGCACAAATCGACAGTGTTGCGATGTTACCCTATCTCACGTCGACCACAGCGGACTCACAGCGCAGCTTTAACTTTGCCCAAGGCGGCTTGAATATTCAGCTGAATGGAGGCCGAAACGGACCTTGTGTGATTGGACAATGTAGCCATACGCCGGTGAGTAAATCGGTCTGCGAAGATAATGGGGGTGTCTGGTGGGGCCAAGGTGCTGATAATCCGGAAGTCATTGATTTTTATAATAGCGGTAATTTGGAACAGTGTTGGCAGGTTAATCAGGCAATTTTTAACAAACAACCACAACGTTATGAACAAAATCGAGTGATGATGGGTTGGACACAATACCAAGCCATTCGCAATGAACACTATAAACTGGTGAGCAATTTTGCGCTCGATTACGATCCAGCCACGGATACCTCAATGGATTTGTATAGCGTCGAATTTTATCGTATCGATCAGGGCTTTCCGCCAGCGTTAGATCGTGAAGATGACGACTTACTGCTCGGTGGTGGATTAGCAAACTTAGATTTGTTGTCGTCGGAAGAGCGCAACAATTATGAGGCACTGCATCAGCAACTGACCGCGATTCTTGCCAGTAAACCTGGGTGTCCAGGTGATGGTAATTATGACGGCGTTGTTGATCAGCGAGATCTTGATAACTATGACGCACTCATTGCAAGCGGATGGAATGGTTCGAGTTGGTATGATTTTAATTTCGATGGCGTTACGGATGATGCAGACCGAGCCATTATCTTGGCGAATATCGATTCGATGTGTCAACAGTGATGACCCGTCAACTGGGTAGTGTTCAGAATTCTGTGTCATTTCGATAAACTAAGCAAAAACCCACCGCAAGGGTTAACACCGTTCAATCAAAATACTCTTAACTGAACGGTGTTAGCCTATTGGCGGTTTTTTGTTGGGAGGAACTATTTGTTGGGAGTAACTATGCAAACCTGGCAAGAGTTTATAGAAGCCGAGCAGCAACGCGAATATTTTCAAGTGTTGCAAGCCCGGATTGCCGAAGCGAAAGTCAATGGCGCCGTTATTTACCCGCCCGAGACTCAGGTTTTTCGTGCTTTTGAACTGACTCCGATTGAACAGGTGAAAGCTGTCGTTATCGGCCAAGACCCCTATCACCAACTCGGTCAAGCCCACGGTCTTGCATTTTCTGTTGAGCGAGGCGTGCGTATTCCGCCGTCATTACGCAATATCTACAAAGCTATCCAAGTCGACTATCCAGAGGTTGAAATCCCAGATCATGGTGACTTGTCGGCATGGGCGCGGCAAGGTGTCTTGTTGCTGAATACCGCATTAACCGTGGAAGAGGGGAAAGCCGGAGCACATTCGAAGTGGGGGTGGCATGAGTTTACTGCCCGCGCTTTAGCATTCTTCGCTACTCAAAAGCCAGCCGCTTATTTGCTTTGGGGCGCGCATGCCCAGCAGGTTGCTGCGAAAGCGCTAGCCACTACGCCATTTGTAGCAGAGAACTTATTATTGCAGTCGGTGCACCCGTCACCACTTTCAGCCCATAAAGGTTTCCTTGAATGTGGGCATTTCCGTGCGACGAACACGTGGTTACAGGCTCGTCAGCAACCCCCCATTGAATGGTTGCCAGTCGCCAATAATGGTCAAAAACAAGGTGATTTGTTCACAAAATAGTAACATTTAGCTTGGCTAAATTATCGAATTATGGTACAACGATGCAGCGGTTGTAAAAATAACAAAAACACAACATGCGTTTCATGAAGTGGTCACAAAAAGCACCAATAATAGCTGTGACCGAATCGCGGTGATATCACAACGCAAACCACGCAAGGGGGATTCCCATGAACCATACTGAAGAACTTGGTAACAACGAGAAATCGAGTAAGGGCCGGGCAAAACGTAAGTGGCGTGAAATTGAAGCAATAAAAGAACGCCAGCGTTTAGAGAAAGAGTTGATGGATATCGATTACTGCTATGACTTAGAATCCGACGACCTCGAGTTCTAAGAAAAAGGGCCTCTTGCGAGTAATGCCGATCAGTTAAGAAATTTTCGCGATCGGTTGACCGATCCTTAGAAGGGTTCAAAATCCGTAATTAGGTTATCTAATTACGGATTTTTTTATGCGTTTTGAAAGTGAATTGGCAGTAGCCT
>JAMCRH010000263.1:0-561 GCA_023380515.1 Gammaproteobacteria bacterium
CAAACCCACCCTTTAACATCAAAGACTGGTGGAGTGAGTCGCTAGCCGACGACGTACGCTGGAAATACGGCACGCCGCCCAAAGGTAATGCCAACTTTGCTTGGGTCCAGCACATGGTGCACCACTTAGCGCCAACTGGCAGCATGGGTATATTGCTGGCCAACGGCTCCATGAGCTCCAACACCAACAACGAAGGTGAAATTCGTAAGCGCCTGATTGAAGAAGACTTAGTTGAGTGCATGGTTGCTCTACCCGGACAGCTGTTCACCAACACGCAAATTCCCGCCTGCATTTGGTTTTTAAGCAAAGACAAAGCCAATGGCATGGTGCGGAGTGAGAAAAAACGCGACCGCCGCCACGAATTCCTGTTTATCGATGCCCGTAACCTTGGCTTTATGCGCGACCGCGTACTGCGTGACTTCACCAACGAAGACATTGCTAAGGTCGCCAACACCTTCCACGCATGGCAGCGCGGCGACAACTACGAAGACATCGCTGGCTTCTGTAAATCCGTCAGTCTTGATGACATTAAAAAGCACGATTATGTGCTGACCCCAGGCC
>JAMCRH010000263.1:571-2597 GCA_023380515.1 Gammaproteobacteria bacterium
GACGGCGGACCCTTTGCCCAGAAAATGGCCCGCCTGACCGCCCAGTTAAGTGAGCAGTTTGCCGAAAGCGAGCGGTTGGAAGCGGAGATTAAGCGGAATCTTGGAGGGCTGGGGTATGAGCTTTAACCGCCAGCTCAAGCATGAAATTGAGCAGGGCGAGAGCAAAACACTCGAATTCAAGCGAGAGCTGCCCAAAGGTGAGCAACTTTCGAAAACGCTGGTTGCCTTTGCGAATACGAGCGGCGGTAAGCTGATTATCGGCGTTGATGATCAGCGCCGAATTGTGGGTATTCAAGGCGATGAGTTTGAACTGATGGATCAGGTTGCATCTATAGTGCATGCACAGTGTTTACCCACGCTATTGCCGAGTATTTACTTAGAAACCATTCAACAGAAAACGCTTTTGGTGGTGCAGGTACACCGTGGTAGCCAGTTGCCGTATTTCCTAAAGAGCAAGGGCCGTGATGACGGCACCTATGTGCGTATTGGTGCAAGTAATCGACCGGCGAGCTTAGATATGATTCATGAGTTGGAACGCCAACGCTTGAACCAAAGCTTTGACGAGCAAGCCTCTTGGGAGGTTGAATTTAAGCAGTTGGATTTAGCTCCGCTGTATAATGCTTTCACCCAACAGGGAAAAACGCTCGATGAACAACGCCTTCGTAGCCTCAAACTGGTAAAACAAGAGCATGATCAGTTACGGCCCACACACGGGCTACTGATCCTGCTTGGCCACTACGAGCATGTGGAAATGAAGTGCGCCCGCTTTAAGGGCAACAATATGACAGTTTTCCTTGATAAAAAGGAATACCGTGGAGACTTGTTTCAGCAACTAAGCCAGGCCGAGCTTTTTATTAAAAATCACCTGCATTTGCGGGCTGAAATTCTTGGTTTGCAACGCACCGACACCTACGAAATCCCCATTCCAGAGCGACCTTGCACGCTGATTAACGCCATTGTGCATCGTGACTATAGTAACTTTGGCCGTGACATTAAACTGGGTATTTACGACGATTGCGTAAACATTGTTTCGCCTGGAGGTTTACCCAACGGCATCACCCTAGAAGAAGCTCTGCAAGGTCGCTCTGAAATTCGAAACAAAGTGGTGGCGCGGGTGTTTCGCGAACTCGGGTACATAGAACAATGGGGCAGCGGTATGGCGCGTATCCGCCAGTTATGCCAAGAAGCAAAAACACCAAAACCGGTGTTTAAAGAAATAGGCGACTCTTTTGACATCGAGTTTCTGCGTGATCAAAGTTTACAAGGCGCGGTTGAAGAAAAAGCAGGTGGTGCAATAGGTGGTGCAATAGGTGGTGCAATCGAAAATCTGACCACCGCACAACAATCTGTTTTGGCCGTTATTCAGGCCAACCCAAGTTATCCATACCGCAAAATAGCCGAAGAATTGAATATCAACCCTTCGGCCGTGCAGAAGCACCTAGAAAAACTAAAAGAGCTAGGGGTAATTGAGCGCGTGGGCGGCACCCGAGGATATTGGCAGGTGAAGATATGAAGCAGAGTAAAGTTATGATGCTGAACCAGCGTGATGACGAGAGCGGGCGGCTAAAAGTAGAACTTAAAAGGAAGCTTGGGGAGCAGGGTTATGAGTGCTGATTGGCCTATGGTCTGTTTAGGTAACTATTGTGAGAAAATCGGTAGTGGTGCAACCCCCAAAGGCGGGAAAAGTGTTTATCTTGATGTAGGAGAAACAGCGCTTATAAGGAGCCAGAATGTCTATAACGAGGGCTTCACCGCAAGTGGACTAGCCTTTATATCCGAAGAGGCAGCGGACAAATTAAGAAATGTTTCGATTGAGCCCAACGACATTCTATTAAATATCACCGGAGATTCGGTTGCTCGTGTTTGCATGGCTCCTGAAGAATATTTACCAGCGAGAGTGAATCAGCACGTAGCAATTATTCGCCCTGATAACAGTCGATTGGATTCGCGTTTTGTGCGCTATTTCTTAAGTTCTCCCGAACAGCAAAGGTTACTTCTGACAATCGCTAGCTCTGGTGCAACACGA
>JAMCRH010000264.1:0-3725 GCA_023380515.1 Gammaproteobacteria bacterium
GGTCGAGGAAAGTCCCTGCATAACAAGGACGTACTGAACGGTTAAGCAATTTCGCTCGAGGATTCTTAACAGCTGGTGCGAACTGTTAATTTTTATTGGTCTTTTTTCATGGGTGAGAGTATTAATAAACATATGATCAATTTGGTACTTACTTGCCCATGAAACTAGCACCGCATTTGTCTCCTCTAGTCAATTCAGAGCGCCACCAGCTCCGATTACTCCGAATTGTTCTTGTTGTTCTTTTTATCTTTTCGTGTGCGATTGGTAGCTTGAATGTTTTTGTGTTTAACGCCTACCAAATTGCGACATTTAACTTTATTAGCGCTGCTGCAAGCGTTTTAATTTGGTTCTATCTTCGCTCCACCAGTAACTTACGCGTTGCATCTTGGCTGCTTATTGCAGCTGTTCTATTTAATTTAAGTGCTTTTATTGGATCATCGAAAGGTGCTGCTTACTCGATTATCTGGGTCACTGTATTGCCGCCACTTGCGTTCTTTTTACTCGGGCGTCGGGCTGGTTCCTGGGTGACGGGGATTGCGTTTCTTGGCACCGTGGCGTTTCTTGTGTTGTACCTGCGGACGCTCCCTGAAGTTAACTTCACGGCTGGTGCAATTCTCAATATTGCTGAAGTTATGCTTGTCTTGTGGCTTATATTTCGCTTCTATGAAGGCTCGCGCAGCGCAGCTTACGCTGAATTAGAGCGGCTGTCCGTGATTGATAAACTCACGGGTGTTTATAACCGTTCCAAACTTGACCAACTGCTTGAAGGGCATATTCAGTTGGCTGCTCGGGCCGGTATGCCGCTTTGCGTTATCTTATTTGATATTGACCATTTTAAACGCGTGAATGACCGTTATGGTCACCTACACGGCGACCTCGTTTTACAGCAGGTGACTTCGGCTATTCAAGGCGCGGTGCGGCAAACCGATGAGTTTGGGCGCTGGGGTGGCGAAGAGTTTCTCTTGCTCTGTCCTGCAACCTCCGTCGCAGATGGCATGGTGCTAGCAAATAAGTTACGAGAGGTCGTTTCTGCCGCAGTTGAGACGGACGACGGAGAACTGACAATAAGCGCAGGACTGACCTGCGTCGACTCGTTAACCTCGCCCGCTGCGGCAATTCGTGAAGCAGATCATGCGCTGTACGCTGCAAAAAGTTCAGGTCGCAATAAGGTGGTCCGTTATTCCTCAGAACTAGAGACGTTGCAGAATTTTATCTAAATGATTGGCGAACCGCTGACGGTCTGCTTGGTTGAGTGGCGGTGGCCCGCCACTTTGAATGCCGCTCGAGCGCATTGTGTCCATAAAATCACGAATATTTAAACGCTCACCGATATTCTCTGGGGTAAATAACTCACCGCGCGGGCTGAGAGCTTGCGCGCCTTTGGCGAGCACTTCAGCCGCAAGTGGAATGTCGCTGGTAATGACTAGGTCATTGGCGTGGACACGCTGCACAATTTCATTATCAGCAACGTCGAAGCCGGCGCTCACCTGAATACTTGTAATTAAGCCGCCGGGTGGTGTTTTAATTCGTTGATTCGCTACCAACGTCAACGGAATTTGCTTTCGCTGTGCGGCGCGAAACAAAATGTCACGAATGACGACCGGGCAAGCGTCGGCGTCAACCCAGATAGTTATGCTCATTCAGACTGCTCACGAAAGTAAATAGCTGGCGCCCAGAGGTCGTGGGCGTTCTTCATCATTAACTTGATCATGATGGGGATGATTTGGCCAAGAATCTCAGTGGCATTTTTCAGCTGCTTACGATTGAGGCTACCGCCATAAGTTGCCCCACCGTGTACAAGTTGATTGCGCAGTGTGTACATGCGGTCGAGGAGAATACTTAATGACACCGCGATTTCTTGTTGGGCAAGGGCGTGGTTAGCGCGGTGTTTGGCTTTTTCGAAAGGCTCTTTCCAAGCGTCGGCCTCGGTACGGCCGTTCACAGAATCCCAATACGGTTGGAAGACATATTCGTTGTTCATAAAACTGCGGATGGCAGCTGGGTAGTGCGTCCAAATGACGTTATATAGTTCACGATCCTTGTCGTAGGTGACTAAGCGATTAATAAACTGTTGGAAAGTATCGCGCTCGCCACTGCGAATTTCGTTGTCGTAGTCGTTTGCATAGGCGGCATTAAATGAAATCCAAAGAGCGATAAATTCACCATCGAGATCGTTATTCTCACGCTCTTTCTCGGCTTTTTGCAGCCAGCTCAGCGCCCGATGTACGCGTAAGTTAATTCCTTGCGCCCAACCATCGCGATAACCACGCTGATACGCTTTTAATTGTTTAAATGTTTTCATAGCACACTCCCTCGCTGACTATCGCCACTAATACCGCCACTAATACCACCACTACTTTCGCAGTTACTATAGCCGAAAGCATGCGCAACCGGAACCCGCCACCGCATTCCAGCTACGGTCCCTACCGGGCGCGCGCTAATACCATTGCGGACCGTAGCTGGAATGGCATATGCTTGAAAGGATAGGAGAAACTGGAGGCGGTAATGCGGAAGATTATTTTGACGGCATTGGGCTGTGCTAGTCTGGCGTTATTGCTCGGTTGGCTAGTGACGGCGCAGGCGAGTGCCAGTTCGTCGAACGACAGTGCGTCGCTGTTAATTGTGTTGGTCTCTATTCCGCTGTTATTGGCATCGGTGGTATTTTCTATCGGTGCTTCTTGGGTTCTGCGTTCGGCTCAGCAGCGTCAAGAGCACGGCATTACAACGCTCGCGTGGCGGTGTGCGTTCGCCCTCAACCTGTTGCTGTCACTAACCTACCTGATCGGCTTCGGCTATTTGGCCAGCTTGTTATTGCGCTAGACCAATCCGACTAGTGTGCCTGTGCACTTTCTCGACGCTGTTCTTCAAGGCGCGCGAGAAACGCTTCAATGTCACTGTATGCAGAGCTCCAAAATCGCAATGGGCTGGCTAGGCTCGCAACCATATCAACGTGGCGAATACGAGAGTAGTAGCGACTTTCGACATCGACCCCAAGGGCTTTTAACTGTTCTGCATAACGCTCCGAGTGTTCAGGCTTGGCGACGGTGTCAGCTTGACCATGAAGTAATAGGGTGGGTGGATGGCTCGCGTCGGCTAATTCAATTGGGTTCGCTTCGTCGCCCTCAACACGGGTGAATTTCTCGCGTACGCGGTCGTGCTCGAGGGGTAAATCGTAAGGCCCCGACATGCCTATTAGGGCAATGACTTGGCTGCGAATATCGCCTAAATATTGAGGGTCGGTAACGAGTAAAGCTGCGGTATGTGCACCGGCAGAATGGCCAACCAAAATAAACTCAACATCACTTTCTGCTTGGTCGGCATAGCTCCGCATGGCGGTTGCGACGTCAATGATAAAGTCAGGAAATTCAACGTCTGGAAAGACCCGGTAATCCGGAATAATGGTTTTGTAGCCGAGGCGAGTAAACGCTTGGCCAACGAACTCGAAATCCTCCTTGTTCCCTTCCTCCCAAGCGCCGCCATAAACAAAAACGACGACCGCACTGTGTTGCGCAGATCGTGGGTAATAAACGTCAAATTGCTGGCGCGGATGCTCGCCATATGAACGGTTCGATTCGAGCGTATACGCACCACTCGGCGTAACGACATTGAGAACACGCGCAGGCTGGCAGGCCGTGGTCACGAGTGCTGCTACAATAATTAAGGCAACGAGATAATAGTTCATAGTCCGCCGGCAAAGTTGGTTTTATAAAGCGTACATTCATGCT
>JAMCRH010000264.1:3758-6491 GCA_023380515.1 Gammaproteobacteria bacterium
GTTTCTAGAATTTTCTGCATATCTACTTTTACGTCATTATGGCTGTTAAAGTTTAATTGTCTCTGTTCGTAGCGAAATTTGCTGCAGAGCGAGGCAGAGCTTTGAGTGCTTAAGCAAGTACATAAGCTAAGTACGTAAGCAGAGCACATGGGCAGAGCACATGGGCTAAATAGATTGCTTGGATTCATTGAATGAGTAGTAAGGAGGCGCAGAGCATGCGGTACTTTCGGTTACTAACAGCAGTTTTGCTGGCGTGCACGTTATCCGGCTGCATCATTTATTACAATTCAGGCGGGTTTAACTCGGGTCGCTATTATATTGTTTCGACTGTGGTCGGTGGTCAGGGCCAAATTAGTCCACGCACCGCGCAAGTACTCGATGGCGAGCGCTTAACCATTACTTTGTCACCCGCCTCAGGATGGACAGTTGGAACCGCAAGCGGCTGTAATGGCCAACTTCAGCAGGACACTTATGTGACGGGTCGAATTCGAGCAGACTGCTCAGTGCGGATTGAATTTGTTGAAATCGTTGGTGAGCAAGTGAATACCTTCACCACAACAAGCTGGACTAATTCTGCGGGTTACACCCTAACGGTTATTGAACCAGGCGGTTAAATTTTGCTTTTCACGTGCGGCCAAGGTTGTACCCAAGGCTGCAAAAATGCAGGAAATTGATCCCAATTGCACGGTACAAAACCATCTTCTTCGCTCGGCAATAACATGAATGTCAGTAACTGCTCTCGCCAAGTAAAACGCAAAACCATCGCATGCAGCATCAGGCGCTCTGCGGGCTCGCCGCCGTAACGAAGATCGCCCATTATCGGGGCGCTAAGGCTTTTTAAGGCAACACGGAGCTGGTGTGTTTTGCCGGACAAGGGCCGCAACAAATACAAACGGTAACCAAGACCGGTTCCATAACTAAAAAACTGCGTGCTGGCGGGTTGTTTCAAGCTTGTGGTTAACATCCAGTTGCCATTGCGACTTTTAACCATGTCGCCTTGAATCAACCCTTGCTTCTTCTTTGGTTTATTGCCGCCAACGGTCACGTAGTACTTGTCGATCGCATGGGCTTCGAATAGACGACCAAACTCGCGCGCAGCGTCTTTATGGCGTGCGATAATCAGTAGGCCACTCGTATCTTTGTCGAGACGATGAACCGGATAAAGTGACTCGCCAGTTTGCTGTTCGAGCAATGTCACTACCCCCAGCTCTTCACCGTCACAGTGCATGCCGAGTCCCGAGCTTTTGTGAATGACATAAAAGTCCGCATGTGTTTCTAAAATTTTCAGCATATCAACCAGATACCATTAGGAACCGGGGCTGGAATGGCATTCCAGCCCCGGTCCGCAATCACGTCTAACGAACCCTTGTCTAACGAACAAGGTGCCACTGGGTTTGACGGCCGGCGAGATAAATCACGCGGCTGCTGTCAAAGTAGGCACTTTGCTCGAGCTTGACTTGCACGAGCTGGTTTTCCCACTCTGGAATCGCCTGTTTCACATAACCTTCAATTGCGTAACCGGTATTTGCATACAGCGGCCAGTCGCCTTGAATGGCTGTTGGTCCTTGGTTATCCCACATGCCAATGGTTGGGCCGGGAGCGTGCCCGAAGAACCCGAGTGGGTGCGTGTACGTGCTGCTAAGAATGCCTTCGGCGCTGGCCTTTTGCTGTGTCGCTGCTAGGATTTCATTGCCTGTGCGGCCAGTAACAAATTCACCAGTGAGGATGTCCTGCCAGCGGTTGCCAGTGGCCAATGCTGACTTAAATGACTCAGGAATGTCGTCTTCGTCGGCGCGCAGCACATAGGCCATTTCTTGGGTGTCAGTGCACAGTTTGAAGTAGCATATTCCGACGTCAGTATGCAGCACGTCACCGCGTTGAATTACACCACTCTCACCACAAAATGGTGTGTCTTCTTCGCAGGTAATGCCAGGGCGCTGGAAAGTCACGTACGGCATAAACCAAATCGGCAGCTCGAGTTCACTGAATCGTTCGCGAATATACCACGCCACCTCGTCGGTTGTGGTAACGCCGGGGGTAATCACACGTGAGCTGAAAGCTTCGCTAATAACGCCACGGGCAATACCAACAATATGCGGATACACAGCGAGCTCTTGTTCGGTGCGTTGCTCTATCCAGCGGACAACCAAATCTTCAGCGGAAACCAATCGGTTTTGGAATTCATTCGGAAGCACTTCGAGCAGCCGTTGATGCATGCCTTGGGTTAAACCATCGGCCACCGACCAATCTCGTGACACGTTAATCCCGATCCGCTGCGGGTTTTTCGCCACAATCAGTTCACCAAGGGCTTGCCACTGTTCGTCTAAACTGCCACCTTGCCATGCTGAGTCATAAGGGCCGCCCAGAGGATAGGTGTTAACGGTTTCGCGGGTGACAGTGCCATCCGCCTGACGGTGAAACACCAACATAGTGGTGCGGCGTGCAGCAAAGGTAGGCTGTGGCACCAAAGTAAAGTAGACCGGATCTTCGGCTTTCTCGCGGTTAATCACTAACCACATGTCGAGATTCTGCTCGGCCATAAGAGCAGGTAACAAATTATCTAAACGGTCGGTCAACATGCGGTTTTCTGGCCCAATTCGCTCCCGATGAGGCACAATCGAAAACTCGTTGGCACTATTAATGACGCGACCTTGTTCAAATTCTGTCGCGTTTACAGTGGTCATCGCCGGCAATGCGAGGCCGGCTAAGATTGCAAGAGTAAGTCGTTTCATA
>JAMCRH010000265.1 GCA_023380515.1 Gammaproteobacteria bacterium
CTTGAAGCTGAAATCCGCATACTGTCTTGCTTTATTCAATTCCTGTACTTTGTCGATTAACATTAACCTCTCCTTTGTTTTTGTGATTTACTACTCTTCCGCAAATGGATCCTCGAATACTTCATCACTCTGCCTCGACTCTTGCTGTGACTCTTGCTCCTTCGGCTTGTCCAGACCCCACACGTTGTCGGCTACAACCTCTGCGACCGACCGCTTTGTACCGTCCTGTGCTGTCCATTTGCGTACCTGCAAACTCCCCTCTACCGCTACCAACCGCCCCTTCGTCAGGTAGTTTGCGGCGAACTCTGCCGACTGTCTCCATGCCACGACGGGGACGCGGGGGATTTGCTTCTCACCGTCCTGTTTGAAGTTGCGTTCAACCGCCAGCGTGAAGTTTGCGACTGCTATGCCGCTCGGTGTGTACTTTAACTCGGGGTCGGCGGTTAATCTGCCGATTAATGTTACTCTGTTAAGCATGTGTCTCTCCTTGTTGTTTAATATATTTTCTATATGCGTCAACTTGCGCTTTTATTCGTGAAGGGTATTTGTATGCTTCATCGAAAATAATAGAGCCGAAAAACTTCAGGCATTTAACACATATCGAAAATTGTTCTTTTCTGTTTCCGTCAGGTATGACAACAGCGTATTTTATTGGCTTGTTGTAGTTGTAATCACCTTTTGAATGACCTTTAATATTTTGCTTATATCGTTCAAACTCGCCATTACATTGACATATCACACACTCTTTGATATACCAACCCGAACTTGTATCATCCATCACTCACTCACCCCCTCTATTGCTTTCATCTGCCGACCCAACAGCATCGGCGTCTCCCCACACTGCACCTTCCGCCTATCCTGCTCAAACGTCTGCTCATACAGGCGAAGGAACTGCGACCGCAACGTGCTAAACTGCGACATCTCTGTGTTGCACATCGACTCCCAACCCATTGCACGGGCAACGAATGCGGTGCGAGGCGGCATACTCGCCAACGCCTGATGCTCGTTGTATCTGCCGTATTGCGTGAGTTTGGTGTTGACCTCGTTCCATGCCTCTAGGGCAGTCGGTTCGCCAACTTCAGTCAGTTGCGATGCCGCGTCAAGCAGTTCGCCGGGTGTCGGGAATACCGATATGGTGCGGGTGCGTAGTAGTTTGAATGCGGCTTGCTGTGCAGTCTGATACGGCACATCACGGAGAATGTGGCTCCATGCGTTCGCCGTCTGCTCGATCTGCGATTTGTCCAGTTTCACGGATGGCATTGAAGCGGTGATGATTGCGATAATCTTAGCCGCTTCGGTTTTGTTCATCGTGTGCCTCCTCGTTATCTTTATAGAATTCCTCAACATCGTGATAATCAATACAATCGGTTATGCGTTTATCCTTGATGATTAAGGTAGCGATTATAGCATTTGAGAATTCACTTGCCGGACAATTAGGAAATTCTCTTGATAGCCGTATCTTTTCCTCAATCTCTAATTTTAATCGCTCTACATCAACCGTTATTTGCATCGTGTGCCTCCAATTCTGCTATCAGTTCCAACGCATTGTCCGTCGCCGATTTGTGCGCTTTCATGCCGTTGTAGTTCTGCACGAACATGGGTATGTCCCATCCCCGTCTTGCGTAGAACTTGTCGTCGGTGTTCAGGTACACCCAATACCGCTCCAATATCTCTGCTTCGGGTTTGCCCTGCTTCAATAAGTCCGATAATCGCTTGCCGTCACGGGCTGCGATAATCACCAAACATTCACCCTTCACCGAACGGTAGATGTCATGGCACTGTTGGAGCAGGTAGTGTGTTCCGCTTTTTGCGGTTTTGGGTTTAGCGCACCAGGGGCAACCGTCAGGTTGCGAACCCTTTGTATCTTGGTCGTTTGTACCTTGGTCTATTGTATTTTGGTTAATACTGTTATGGTTATTACTATGTGTCTGTTTTACCGTATGCGGTGCAGCCGTATCCGGTGATACCGTGTCCGGTGTAGCCGTATACGGTATTTCAGGACGCGGTGAAGATTGTTGCACAGTAGAGTTTTGTGGTTCTTCATACCAGTGTAATTCGGTTGGTTTGAAGTGTCCTTTGTCAGTATGCTCCTGTTCCGAACCACATCTACGCACAAGGTATTTGTTATCTACAAGGTTCTGCATTGCCTTGTATATACTGTCTCTGCCCTCCTTAAAGCGATTCATAATGTCTTCTGTGTGTAAATCCCAGTCAGCAGGTCGGCTCATTGCGTATAAGTGAATTGCTTTAGCCAACCCACTGACATTCGGGTCTTCAACACAAGTAACATTGATTGTGCAATAACGGTTATTCCTGTGTGTCTTGTGCTGTATGCTTTTCATCAGCACCCTCCATCACACACGGCTCCTCGCAATCACACACGACCCGCCCGTCTTCACGAATGAACGGATCGGTGAATCGGCAAGCCGTCAGGTCGTCAAGGTGGCGATTGCAGATTCGGTGTATCACGTTCATATCGATAGCCTCAACTGCCATTGCCGTTCACCTTCGCTTTCAGGTGTTCGGCATATGCCTTCAACTGTTCAAAGGTCAGCCCTTCGAGTTTCACGTCCTCACCGAAGAACGATTTGAGCGAGTTGCCCTGCCGTTTACCTGTCGAGAACTCCGGCTCAGTCTCAGCACGTTTCGCCCACAACTGCTTGATGTACGCTATGCCCTGCTTCGTTCGCACGTCTACTGTGTCGGGTTCAACCGGAGAAGCGGTCTGTTGCCCCTTCTGGTGCGGCTGTGCGGGTTCTACGTCTTCGGGTTGCACAATTTCACCCGTCATAACATCAACGTCGATCACATCCGTTTCATCGGTTGAAGTCGCTCTGATTTCACCCGCTGTATATACAGTGTTGCCATCGAACACGTCAGGGCAGAACCATCGAACGCCGTTACTCATTGCACGAGCGAATAGCATGTTACGAGGGAACTTCTGTAGATTCTGTGTACCTGCTTTTTTTGCGTCTTCAATAGTGAATGTAGATACACCGATTGATTCCCATGTGCCGTTCATATTCTCGAAATACTCAATGGCACATTTGCTATCATCAAGCTCTTTGACTTTGTAGTTGTATTTGCCAGACGCTTTGACTTTACTTGCCATCATATTTGCACCGATTTCGATTTTGCCCTGTATGATATGCAAGCCGGACATCGAAGCGAATGCCTGAAAACCAAGCTCCCTTCCAGCAATCACTTTGACTATTGCCTGAGCCTCACTTGCTGTGTCTTTGAAATAACCTGATTTTAAGAACACACTGCCGAGTTCCTTTGATGTTTGTAGGTCTGCATCCCCTCTTAAAACCAATGCGTTGTTATTGTCTGTCATTCTTCATACCTCCTCTGGTAATCATCTTGTGCGATCTTCTCCTCGACATGGTTCACATGGCAGGGTATCGCATGTCTCGCCAGTTCAGCGACCTCCTCTGCGAATCGGCGTGTTGCAGGGTCGATGTTCAGCACCTTGCCAAGCAACCGCTTCATCGCAACAGTTACGTCACTGCTGTATTCGTCGATGTACCTGCCTGCAAGAAACTCAGCCAATTGATAGATGCTCAAACAATCAAACTCCTCATCTTCTTCTAACAGCACTTCACCGATTTGCTGTGCAGTTACATTCTCGATGCACTCATCCCATCCACCATCATTCATGTAGTCGGGTGGGTCAAGTGACGGGTCGCCGTTATTGAATAATCGTATTCTCATAACTCCACTCCTCTCGCTCGTGCCACCATCGCCAACACGACGATTGATGCGAACCACAGTGCTACTATCATCGCTCATCCTCCTGCTCAGTCAGGTCAAGCATCATGCAGTCGCTCAACCGTCGCCGGTACTGCCATCGTTTCAACCGACGCCACCGATACCAGATAACGAACTCGTCTGTGAGCAAACACACGCATGACGAGCAGAGGAATATGCCTACGACAAGGGCTATTGCTTCATACCACGTCATTTCAATGCCTCCTCGTATTCGCGGGTGTCAATGCCGAGTTTGCGGGCATTATCTAGTAATTGAGTGTAGTGTTTGATAACGCGCGTGTTTTCTAAATCGTCGATGTAACTACGAACTGCTTTATAAAAGTTGTCAAACCAATCGTCATAGCATGTAACACGAGCGTTTCCTGTGCTGTCTGAATAGAAAACCTCATTCCCGTGAAAATATACAAAGAGTTGATATTCAAACTCGTTGCCGAACATTTTGATATCAAACTTGTTGATGCTTATATTGCGGTTGCAATTATGTGGTATTAACTTGGTAATCTGCTCTTTTATTGAACCAATCTCAGTCACTCGCTTGCCGATTGCTTGTTGTATTTCATTGAACGGTAACTGTTTCATTTTGCTTTCTCTCCCTTCATGGGATGTGGACAGTACCATGCTGTCCCGTCGTCTCGTGTGTGCTTCGTGAAGTCCTGCCCCGATTGCGTTTCCAACACTCTGGGCTTGCCGCATACGGGAAACGGGCACTTGTCAATCACCACTGGCTTGCGCATCAGCCGTCCTCACAATCACGGTATTACCACTGCGATCTATCACTACACCCTTGCCAACTATCTTGATGTCGGGAAGTGATATGTAAGTGCACACTGTACCGTTGCCATAGACCCAGTTGACTGTACCGCCAGAGACCTCTTTGACTGTACCGCCAGAGACATCGTTGACTGTACCGCCATAGACCCAATTGACTGTACCGCCATAGACCCAATTGACTGTACCGCCATAGACCTTGTTGACTGTACCGCCATAGACCCAATTGACTGTACCGCCATAGACCTTGTTGACTGTACCGCCATAGACCCAATTGACTGTACCGCCATAGACATCGTTGACTGTACCGTATACTGCTAAAATAACATCGCCGTCCTTGACGGAATCACGCACTTGATAAGGCAATACAATCTTTGAATCGACCCAATCGGGTAGTGTTGCTATCACTCGCTCTATTGCTGATTCCC
>JAMCRH010000266.1 GCA_023380515.1 Gammaproteobacteria bacterium
CCTCTTGATACATTTCCTCATGGAGTGCTCTATCGTAATGAAGACGACTTCATTCTCATACTTGCAGTATTTCATCCTAAACAAGCGCCGGAACGGTGGCAGAATCTACCAGGCACATAACAAGACGCAGCAGCGCGCACCTGCGGTGCTGGACAACAGCTTTGCAGTTGCCGCTGTGCTCGGGCGTTATGTTGCAGGACGGCCATGCGAGATTATCTGAAGCTTGAGCAATTTCCAGAACTAAATGACCTGCTGAAACTAAGAATTAGAGTTGAGAGTAGCGGTTTTTGGGTTTAGCGGACTGCTATACCAGCGAAAGACGGTTTCAAACGTTTTGTGCGCAATTAATCGGCTCGGCGTTTTCCAAGAAGCAAGATGAAAGCGTTCGGTTTAGTTCTGGCGAAAGTGAAGAGCTATCGAATTTTAATATCAATCTATCGCGCGCCGATAACTCAGGCCTCATGTTGGTGGAAGTACAAATTGTATCCAGAGATACCAACTATCCTTGTGATAAGGGATGCTTTACAGCCTCATTTTAATTCAAGGCAGAACCCGCAGCATTCGATCGATTTGTAAGTGGGTTAGCTCGTTTATCGGCAATCAATAATGTGGGTTCAAATGCGGCCCTGGTAAATGAAACATAACAATACGCATCACTCGCGGCGTGCGGCCGCTTGGGCACCAACCCGCTGCGTCGCTTGGCGCCCCATGGTGTTAACACAGTGCGGCCGAGGTGTAGTGGTACTCGTAGATGTTCAGGAATACGAAAAACAATAACGCCTAGAAGAAATGAGGTTTACCAGGCTGAACAACAAATCACTGACGGAAAAGGAGTTTCTCATGAGGATGGGGCGAGGCTGCTGCTTTGCGTTGTGATAGAGCGTTAACTTTTATAGACTTGTTTACATAAAACAACGTGTCACGGATAGTAAGCAAAAGGACACATTACTAGCGGCGAGCTTGGGCAACGAATGCAGTTCACATTCAAATTTTTAGTCATCGTTTTATCGCTTGTAGTTGCCAGTTTGATAACAGGCGTCAGCTACAGTGCATCGTCGACGGTACGAGACGATGGCACTCCCATTGATTATTATCTGCAAATGGCTTCTAAAGAAGTACCCTCAGATACGCTCCTCGTCTTCTTCCAAGGGTCGGACTGCAATAGCGTCAAGCACAACAAGCTTATCCGGCAACTGTTTCAAGCGATTATGCCGTCGGCAGATCTATTGTTGGTAGAGAAACCCGGAATTACCGCGAGCCTGCCGCCTGATTCAAGCGCCGAGAGGCCCGACTGCCCAAGTTATTACATCGAGCGCGACAGCCTTGAGCAGCGAGCTAAAGATGCTTTTCGAGTGTTGTCTCGAGTGGCAAACGACAATCAGTACGAGCGTCTCATTGTGATGGGCGGAAGCGAAGGGGCTGTGGTGGCAGCTTTATTCGCCGCCGAATATGGCATGGCTGACGCGGTGGTGATGCTCAATGGCGGTGGCCGCTGGTTTATTGACGATGTAGTACACAATATTAAGTCGACTTCCCCCGTAAGTGAACTGGACTCAATATTGGAAGGTTTCAAAGGTTTTGCTACGCATGTTGTTAACAGTGAACCGTTTGATGTGGAAGTGAGCAACCATGGGTATAAATGGTGGCGCAGCGCGCTGAGCCTGGATCAAAAGGCTGTTCTGAGCCAGGTAGATGTGCCGGTTCTAGTCATCCAGGGTGGAAGAGACCAATCGGTTTCCCCTGACGCAGTCACAGCAATGCTCAAAGACCTTCACGATATGGGTAAACATAATATTGAACGGAAGACCTACTCAGAGATGGATCACGGGTTTTTTGACCCCGATGGACGAAGCATGGCGGATGAAATAGCTGAGTATGTCAGCAGTTGGCTTCAGGGTGGATTATAGCTATATGCCCGGCAAGTTCAGCCGGGCATGAATAGGTATTCTTGTTTTCTCACTTAGAGTTGCAAGGCAATAGAGCGCGGCGTTGTGCGTTTAGTAAAGCTCCCCTCTACCCATTGCTTGTTGCCACTTATCGAGATTAACGCCTTTGAAAATCATCCATAGCGCGAAGGTAAGCTCGCCGATAAGAGAGAGCACTAAAATAGGAAAAACAACTCCAGAAAGGGAAGGGGCAACCAGTAAGGTTAAACTGTTGATCAAGTAACTTGTACCCGCAATCATCATGAGTACGCCAAGGAATTTAGGCAAGTAGCCCGACTTAAAGACAAGTGAGCCATAGCCGATGCAGGCAAAGCCAAAGAAAATCAAACCGAGTCCAAATCCGTAATCATGATGATTGCGGGTACAAGTTACCTGTACCTGGATCTGCTCAGCTTCAAAGGCAGCGACATACTCTGTGTTTTTCATTATTAAGAGCGGAACTAATAGCACCAACTTGTTCGCAATGAGTACCGCTGTTTGCGCCAGATTGAAAGCGATTGACACCAGGGCTAACGATTTATTAATCGGCTTGAGCAAAAGGTACAGGTGATGCTGCTCGCG
>JAMCRH010000267.1 GCA_023380515.1 Gammaproteobacteria bacterium
GGATTACAAGCTTTGACGTTGAAGTTGTTGACGTGCGTGAAGCAACTGCTGAAGAACTTGACCATGGTCACGTACATGGTAAAGGCGGCGTCGAGCACTAATCGAACACTAAGTGCCGAGCCCAAACTGAATGATTTGAATGATTCAGCATAAAAAACCCCGCAGCCTTCGCCGCGGGGTTTTTTGTTAGCTACTTTTTAGTACCAATACATAGCCCGTGTTATACGTCGAAACGGTCAGCGTTCATCACTTTGGTCCAAGCTTTAACAAAATCATGCACAAACTTTTCTTTGGCATCATCCTGAGCATAAACTTCAGCATAAGAGCGCAAAATTGAATTAGAGCCAAATACCAAGTCAACTCGGCTTGCGGTCCATTTCACTGCGCCACTGTCACGTTCGCGTACTTCAAAGTGGTTGTCGTTGACTGGCTTCCATGTATAGGCCATATCTGTCAGGTTAACGAAAAAGTCGTTACTTAACACGCCAACACAGATCGGAAGAGCGTCGTCTTTACTACCTTGATAATTCACACCCAAGACACGCATACCACCAACTAACACCGTCATTTCTGGTGCCGTTAAGCCCAGTAGCTGGGCTCTATCCACCAGCAACTCTTCGGCCGCCACAGCGTAATCTTGCTTCAAGTAATTACGGAAGCCATCGTGAATCGGCTCCAGAGGCTCAAACGATTCGATGTCCGTTTGCTCTTGGGTTGCGTCGCCGCGTCCAGCTAGGAACGGCACATTCACTTTGACACCTGCTTTATGCGCTGCCTGCTCTACCGCTGCACTACCCGCCAGGACAATCAAGTCAGCCAAGCTGACAGGTTTGCTTAAGCCTTGCTGCACTTGCGCAATCGCATTGAGTACACGCTGCAAACGCTCAGGCTCATTACCCTGCCAATCTTTAGCTGGGGCTAGGCGAATCCGCGCGCCATTGGCACCACCACGAAAATCCGAACCACGGAAAGTGCGTGCACTGTCCCAAGCGGTTGCAATCAAGTCTGCCGGTGCGACGTCCATAGCGAGCAGCTGCTGCTTAAGCGTTGAAACCTCATCATCTGACAATGTGTAGTCAACTTTTGGCACGGGATCTTGCCACAGCAAATCCTCTGCCGGTACGTCAGGGCCTAAATAACGATCTTTTGGTCCCAAATCACGGTGCGTAAGCTTAAACCAAGCGCGGGCAAAGACGTCTGAGAAGTACTCAGGGTCGTTATAGAAACGCTCAGAAATTTTACGATACTCAGGATCCATTTTCATTGCCATATCCGCATCGGTCATAATTGGGTTACGACGTTTGCTTGGGTCATGGGCGTCCAGAGGTTTGTCCTCTTCCTTAATGTTGATAGGTTCCCATTGCCACGCACCTGCAGGTGACTTCTTCAGCTCCCACTCATGCTCTAACAGCAGATAGAAATAGCCGTTGTCCCACTGTGTCGGGTTGGTGGTCCAGGCGCCTTCAAGGCCGCTGGTAATGGTATCGCCACCATGACCTTTGCCTTGCGGGTTACGCCAACCAAAACCTTGCTCCTCAATGCCCGCAGCTTCTGGTTCTGGGCCTAGCTTGGCAGCATCGCCGTTACCGTGACACTTACCCACGGTATGACCGCCTGCTGTCAATGCGACAGTTTCCTCGTCGTTCATCGCCATACGCTTAAAGGTTTCGCGCACGTCTTTGGCAGTTCGTAACGGGTCAGGATTGCCATCAACGCCCTCAGGGTTGACGTAAATTAAGCCCATTTGCACAGCGGCTAGCGGGTTCTCTAACGAGTCGCGCTTATCATCGCTGTCATAGCGGTTTTTGGTAGCTGCCAGCCATTCTGTCTCAGAGCCCCAATAGACATCCTTCTCAGGATGCCAAATATCTTCGCGTCCGCCGGCAAATCCAAAAGTTTTAAGGCCCATTGACTCATACGCCATGTTACCGGCCAGAATCATCAGGTCGGCCCAGGATAACTTGTTGCCGTACTTTTTCTTGATCGGCCACAACAAGCGACGCGCTTTGTCTAAGTTGACGTTATCTGGCCAACTGTTGAGCGGTGCGAAACGCTGGTTGCCCGTATTAGCACCACCACGCCCGTCAGATACCCGATATGAGCCGGCCGCGTGCCAAGCCATACGAATCATCAAACCGCCATAATGACCCCAGTCTGCAGGCCACCAAGCTTGGCTTGTGGTCATTAAATCTTTTAAATCCTGCTTCAAAGCTTCCAGGTCGATACTTGAGAAGGCTTCAGCGTAATTGAAATCGTCGCCCAGCGGGTTCACTTTGGTGTCATGCTGGTGCAAAATATCGAGGTTCAATGCATTGGGCCACCAAGACATATTGTCTTTGGATGCTGAGGTGCTGCCACCATGCATGACGGGACACTTACCACCGCTATTTGTTTTTTTAAGCTCAGTTGTCATAAATCCCTCACTGGTCATGTTCAAAATAAGGCTCGAAGCCCGATGCACTAAATCTAATACAGAAACATCAAACTTCAATAATGAATTAAGACTTAATTAAGTTAAGTAAGATTAAGCTAACTAAAAAGCTGCGGTTTGTACAACCACTTGTTT
>JAMCRH010000268.1 GCA_023380515.1 Gammaproteobacteria bacterium
CTTCAAGCTTGACGTCACTACCGTCGGGCAAGGTACGGACAATATCCAGCAACTTTTTCGCGGGCACGGTAACTTCGCCACTGGCAGCCTGCTCAAGGCTCACTTTGGATACCAATTCAACTTCTAAGTCAGTACCCGTCATGCTCAATTCATTCTGATTCACGCGAATAAGCACGTTAGATAAAATTGGCAACGTATGGCGGCGTTCAACGGCACCGCTCACTACTTGTAGAGGCTTGAGTAACGCGTCTCGATTCGTCGTAAAATTCATTGGCTGTCTCCCATACTGTCACGCTGTTATGCGTTTGTTCGTCCGTACCACCATATTATCGCGGACAATATTTGACGCTATACCGAAAGCGTCCGGTTCAAATTACGATAGTCTTCCTGAATCTCATGATCGGACTCAATCAGTTCTTTAATCTTGCGACAGGCATGTAACACCGTCGTGTGGTCGCGGCCGCCAAACGCGTCGCCGATTTCTGGCAAACTGTGGCTGGTGAGCTCTTTCGCCAACGCCATGGCTAATTGGCGTGGCCGTGCAATCGAGCGACTACGACGTTTCGAGGTTAAATCTGCTACTTTAATATTATAGTACTCAGCCACAGTGCGCTGAATATTATCGATGGTCACAAGCTTCTCTTGGGCAGCGATTAAGTCACGCAGGGCCTCTTTAACGAAGTCGATGGTCAGTTCACGGCCAGTTAAATTGACGTTGACCGCCACCCGGTTCAGCGCGCCTTCTAATTCACGTACGTGGGAACGTAATCGTTTTGCAATAAAGAACGCCACTTCATGGGGGAGCTTAATGCCGCGCTCTTCAGCTTTACGTTCTAAAATGGCAACACGGGTCGGTAACTCAGGTGGCTCAATCGCTACCGTTAAGCCCCAACCAAACCGTGACTTGAGGCGGTCGTCGACGCCCTCGATTTCCTTGGGATACACGTCACTGGTTAATATAACCTGTTGATTTCCCTCAAGTAACCAGTTAAATGTATGGAAAAACTCGTCCTGGAAGTGCTCTTTACGCGCAAAAAACTGTACGTCATCAATCAGCAGTGCATCAACCGAACGGTAGCTTTCTTTGAAGGCATCAATTTTATTGTGCTTCATCGCGTACACCATGTCTTGAACGAACCGTTCAGCACGCAAGTAATACACCTTCGCATCGGGTTTACGCGCCAAAATGCCGTTGCCCACAGAATGGAGTAAATGGGTTTTACCTAAGCCGGTACCGCCGTAGATAAATAGCGGGTTATACGCGCCACCTGGGTTTTCCGCCACCTGAAGAGCTGCAGCACGGGCTAATTGGTTCGATTTACCCTCAACGAAATTAGCGAAGGTATAATTGCGGTGTAAGTTACTGCTTTGTAGCGAGACTGGGCGGTCTTCTTCTGCAGTGCGGCGCTGATTACGCGAACGGCTATTGCTATGCGCCGGTGCGGGCACTGCTTGTGCCGCAGGGCTCGCTTTAGATGCTTTGGGGCTGGCGGTTTGGCGGACACCGCCAACTTTTAATTCCACGTTCGGCGGCTCTTGGCCAGCTTCTTCACGCAAAAAAGTGATAATTTGCTCAAGGTATTTGTCTTTCACCCATTCCATCACATAGGTATTGGGGGCGTACAAGAATAGCGTGTTGTTTTGCATTTCCACCTGTAGCGGGCGTATCCAGGTATTGAAATGTTGCATGCTGAGCTCGCTTTGCAAACGAGAAGAACATTGTTGCCAAAGCGACTTACTCACACGAAACTCCCTTCCACATGCTGTTAATGCAAAAACTCATCATAATTTTTGTTCATCTTATCGTTGTGCGTAACGTAGTTGTGCGTAACAGCGTAAAGTTTTCCACAAAAAGAAAAAATGCATGTGGTGGTTGAGACCCCATGAAGAGGCTTGAGAAGCCAAGCTGGCAGTGGTAAAAACCTTTGATAGCCCGTACTTTGTGTTACATGAGTACTGTATAAGCGTGCACTACTTCCCGCACTTTTTAACCGCAAGCGACGGCGCTAAAGCAAATGCCATCTCAAGTGCGCGATCACTTGCCCATAATACGAAATATCGGGGCCACAAGCCAGTAGTTTGGGTATAAAAACATGAGTTATCCACAGCAAATAGTGATCAGTTTACGTTGACACAGATCCTTTCTTTTTGTAGAATTCGCGCTCAATTTTTAAGACAAAATCACGTACGGAAGTATTGTTATGAAAAGAACATTTCAACCAAGCGTTTTAAAGCGCAAGCGCACTCACGGTTTCCGTGCTCGTATGGCTACCAAAAATGGTCGTCAGGTTTTAGCACGTCGCCGCGCAAAAGGTCGTAAAGTACTGAGCGCTTAATGCTCAGTACTTTCGGCTTTTAAATTAACTCAGGCCCACTGAGTGACTCAGAATACTTATCCGCGGGCGCTACGATTGTTAGCGCCCGCGGATTTTCAATTTGTCTTTGACAACCCTCCAGTCAAAGCTGTTACTAAAGAAGTAACCGTTCTGGCCAAACCAAACTCCCTTTCGCACCCAAGACTTGGCGTTACTGTCAGTAAAAAACGTGCGCGTCTGGCGGTTGAACGCAATCGCATTAAAAGAATAATGCGGGAAAGCTTTCGGTTACAGCAGCACAATCTGTCAGGGTTTGATATTATCGTCATCGCAAAACCAGGGATAACCGATTTAGACAACCCCGCTTTGCATGACTTAATGAACTACCTATGGCGAAAGTTAAGCAAGCGCTGCAAGCAATACCAATCGCGTTAATTCGCGTGTACCAGCTTGTGATTAGCCCATTACTTGGGCCGCGTTGCCGTTTTTACCCTACGTGTTCAGAATATACCATTCAGGCCATTCGCCTGCATGGCGTAGTCAAAGGCAGCGCACTTGCTGCTCGGCGCATTGCCAAATGCCACCCAGGTCATCCTGGTGGTATCGACCCAGTGCCCGGCTCTCAACCCGAAGCCCAATCGCAACCAAGGCAAAAAGAGACAAAGTAATATTATGAATTCGCAACGTTCTTTATTAATTATTGCTTTGCTGGTCTTAAGTTTCTTTATGTTCCAGCAATGGCAGATTCGCGACGCCGCCAGCACGCCAGGTGTGGACGCAGCGAGTGCGCCAGAACCCACGAATATTCTGCCGAGCGTGGAAGATTCTCAAAACGTGGTGCCAGGTGCCGACGGTGCAGTGTCAAGCGCGAGCCCAAGTTCGTCAGCTAACGTACCAACCAGTACCGACCTTGAATCTGGTGATACCATTCGCGTTGTTACTGACGTCATGGACATTCAAATTGATTTAACCGGCGGCGACTTGGTCGATGCACGCCTGCTTGAGTTTGCTGAACGCCAAGGTGAATCTGAGCGCTTCCATATTTTGCATCGCTTACCAGGCCACACCTACACGGCCCAAAGTGGTTTAGTCGGCCGTGATGGTACCGACGATGCCACAAACCCACGCCCGACCTTTAGCGCCACACAAAGCAATTTTGATATCGGCAGCGCCGATGTGCTTGAAGTGCCGTTAACCTATGTGCGTGAGTCAGATGGTGTTGAGTTCATTAAGACCTACATTTTCCGTCGTGGCGATTACGCCGTTGACGTGCGCTATGACATCGTCAACCACTCTGATGCGTCAAAGCGTGTTGCCATGTATGGCCAGTTACGTCAAACCATGGTCGATGCCTCAGGTAGTATGTTCATGCCGACCTACCGTGGCGCCGCGTTCTCAACTCAAGACACGCGTTACGAAAAATATAGCTTCGGTAAAATTCAGGACCGCAACTTGCAACGCACCACCACTGGTGGCTGGGTCGCAATGCTGGAGCATTATTTCGTTACTGCGTGGGTACCAAACCAGCTTGAGCAAAACGTGCTGTACACCATGCAAGCGCCAAATAACGAGGCCTTAATTGGCTTTACCAGCCGCACCATTCAAGTGGAGCCAGGCGCAACTGGACAACTGCAAAGCACATTATTCTTAGGCCCGAAAGACCAAGACCGCTTAGGCGCATTGGCCAATAACCTCAACCTGACTGTCGATTACGGCTTCATGTGGTGGTTAGCAATTCCACTATTTAGCCTGATGCAGTTTATTTTCGGACTGGTCGGCAACTGGGGTGTGGTCATTATTTTGGTGACCTTAATTGTGAAGTTGGTACTTTACCCACTGACCAAAGCACAGTACACCTCGATGGCGAAAATGCGCATGGTAGCGCCGAAAATGAAAGCGCTTAAAGAGAAGTTTGGTGACGACCGCCAGAAACTCTCGGCCGCCATGATGAAGCTTTACCAGGAAGAGCGTGTGAACCCGCTTGGCGGCTGTTTACCGATGCTGCTGCAGTTGCCTATCTTCTTAACCTTGTACTGGGTACTGCTCGAGTCGGCAGAATTCCGTCACGCTGACTTCGCGCTGTGGATTACTGACCTGTCTAGCCGCGACCCGTACTTCATTCTGCCGTTATTGATGGGTGCGTCAATGTGGTTGATGCAGCACTTGCAACCAACCCCTATCACTGACCCAATGCAGAAGAAGATCATGCAGTTAATGCCGATTATTTTCACGGTGTTCTTCTTGTTCTTCCCATCGGGACTGGTTCTTTACTGGTTAACCAGTAACTTGATTTCGATTGCTCAGATGTTGTGGATATATCGTCAAATCGAGAAAAATGGCTTTAAGCAGAAAAAGCCAAAAACACCGAAAGTGACTAAATAGCATCCGTTCATTAAGAAAACCCAGCTTCGGCTGGGTTTTTTGTAATCTCGGCATAAACTGATAAAGTCATATGAGATGAGTTTAATCTGTCACTAGCTGGAGCTACGCCACATGCCACGTTCACGAACTGCTAAATTCATGCATATGTTTTACATACTTGTCATTGCGGTGCTGCTTACGCTGCTATTTGTAGAGCGCCAGCAGCACACTGCGCCATTGACACGTGAAG
The DNA here is from genome assembly GCA_023380515.1 of Gammaproteobacteria bacterium. The sequence continues at coordinate 4,927 of JAMCRH010000268.1, forward strand.
AGCTCAGCACCGAACTTGAGCGCCAACAAGACGTATTGAATGCGCACATTGAGCGCTTACACAGCCAAACCGAGCAGCAATTTACTGAGCTGGCCACCCGCTTCGAGCGCCAGCAGCAGCCAGAATCTATCACCAGCAGTGCACCTGCAAGTAGCCAGAACCCACCGGTTAATCAGCTGGAAACAGCTACAGAGGCGGCGGCAGACACTTCTACACGCTCAATGCAAAGCGTTGACTACGCCCAGCTGGGCGCAGCAATGACCAATGATTTTGATGCCCGTCAGCGTGAATTCTCGATGCAATCTGTTGACCCCGACTGGGCCGACCCGAGTCGCGCGCTAATCCGCGACGCCCTTGCGACGAGCCCCGCTACGCAGGCACTGAGTATTGCCGGGTTGGAGTGCCGCAGCAGCATCTGTCAGCTTGATGTAAGTCAGCAAAACCCCGATAGCCTTCAGCCTGCACAAATTCTGCAGGCGTTGCAGACCATCAATCAAAATGAACAGGGCTTACGCTACCAATTTGCTGGCCAGCCCTTAGATGATAGTTATCGGGTGCTGGTGATTCGCAGCCAAAGCAGCGCGGAAGCAAACGATACAGACGACTAGCCAAGGGTTCGCAAGACACACAGGCATGGACGCCAAGGCTGGAAACACCGATAATGCAGCCTATTCAACTTGCCTACACCCAACCGATAAAGTTTAGATAGCATGCAAACTCAAACCGACGAATTTTCAAACGACAGTATCGTGGCGCAAGCCACTCCGCCGGGTAAAGGGGGTGTGGGCATTGTACGCATTAGTGGGCCTGCAGCAGAGCAAGTGGCCAACGCACTATTAGGTCAGTGCCCAAAACCGCGTTATGCCCACTATGGGCCATTTAAAGACCACCAAGGGCAAACCCTCGACCAAGGCATTGCGCTATTTTTCCAAGGCCCAAATTCATTTACGGGCGAAGACGTATTGGAGCTGCAAGGTCATGGTGGTCCCGTTGTCATCGACATGATCATTCGCGAAGTGTTGCGCTTACCTAACGTGCGCATGGCACGCCCGGGTGAATTCAGCGAACGCGCCTTTATGAACGACAAGCTTGACCTTGCCCAAGCTGAAGCGATTGCCGACTTAATTGACACCACGTCTGAACAAGCCGCGCGCATGGCATTACAAAGCTTACAAGGTGAGTTTTCACACCGTATCGACGTCCTCGTCGATGCCGTGATTCGCTTACGCATGTATGTGGAAGCCGCTATCGATTTTCCCGACGAAGAAATTGATTTTCTCAGCGACGGCAAAGTCGCCGGCGACCTAGCCGCAATTATTGATAATTTAGAGCAAGTGCAGCGTGAAGCGCGTCAAGGTGCATTACTGCGTGAAGGCATGCGCGTGGTCATCGCAGGACGCCCCAATGCAGGCAAATCAAGCTTGCTCAACGCTTTAGCAGGGCGAGAATCAGCCATTGTCACCGAAATTGCGGGCACCACCCGCGATGTGCTGCGTGAACATATTCAAATTGATGGTATGCCGCTGCACATTATTGACACCGCAGGGCTGCGCGAAAGTCCCGATAAGGTCGAGCAAATCGGAATTGAACGGGCCTGGCAGGAAATTGAGCAAGCAGACCGTGTGTTATTTATGCTGGATAGCACCGAAACCGACGCTATTGACCCGTTCCAAATATGGCCGGAGTTCTTTAAGCGTTTACCCGCGCATATTCCCTACACCGTGATACGCAATAAAGCCGACTTAAATCAGCAAAACGCGAGTATCACCGAACACGGTGACACCCCGGTACTCAACCTGTCGGCCAAAACTGGCCAGGGCATCGAACTATTGCGCCAACATTTGAAGGCCTGCATGGGTTTTAATGATCAGATGGAAGGCGGCTTTATGGCGCGGCGCCGACACCTCACCGCACTGGACAAAGCACGTGAGCACTTACTATCAGGCAAAGACCAGCTAGAGATGCATGTAGCAGGTGAAATATTGGCTGAAGAGCTACGTCTAACCCAGCAGCATTTAAACGAGATCACCGGTGAATTCACCAGCGACGACCTGCTAGGTAAGATCTTCAGCTCGTTTTGTATTGGGAAGTGAAACGGCCAAAAAGATCGAAAAGCATCCAACCAAATTCAAATAAGCCATTGTTTTATAAAGAAATTTATTCTATTTCTTTGCGAGCAGTTTGATCCGTTTTGCCCCCTCTTGCTCCGTGTGTGCTCCGAGTATAAGTTTTCGGAGCACTCGGAGCACAAAAGGAGCAAAACATGAAAATCACTATCCAGAAACGCGAACCAGATAAGAACGGCCACCGTGCCTTGCGACTGGTCTACTATCACGGTTCTAAGACGGGTCAGGACGGTTCTCGGGCGCAGAAGCGCTCATATGAACCCCTGAACCTGTTCCTCTACGACAAACCCCGCCTTCCGGCGGAGCGTGAGCACAACAAGACCGTGAATCAGAAGGCTGAGGCCATCCGGGCAAAGCGGCTGTTGGAAATCGAGTCGTCACGACATGGATTGGATGATCGGACCAAGCTGTCTGCCAGCTTCTTCGATTACTTCGACCAGTTGACCGACGAGAAGGCTTCCGGAAGCAAATCCAACCATTCGATCTGGATCTCCACCCGTCATCACCTGCACCGCTACCATGGCTTGTCTGAACTGACCTTTGAACAAGTCGATAAGCGATTCCTGGAGGGGTTCCGGCACTACCTTCTGCATGAAGCCACCACCAAATCCGGTACCAAACTGGCCAAGAACACGACCAGCAGTTACTTCAACAAGGTTCGGGCAGCGCTCAACCAAGCCTATCGGGATGGCATTGTCCGCGACAACCCGGTTCAACAGGTCAAGTCCATCAAGCCGGAGAACACGAAACGGACTTACCTGACCCTGGAAGAGGTCCGGGCTCTGACCAAAGCCGAATGCCGGTATGACGTGCTGAGGCGGGCTTTCCTGTTTTCCTGCACTACTGGCCTTCGCTGGTCAGATATCCACAAGCTGGTGAACGCCGGGAACTCACTGCAATACCTGGATCTTCCAGACTCAGCGGTGAGATTGTTGAACCTGGAGAATCGCGGAAAGCCAGGTGATAGGGTATTCAAGGGTCTGAAGTATGACTCCTACACCAACGTTGCGTTGGCGCAGTGGGTCATGCGGGCAGGAATCACCAAGAATGTCACTTTCCATGCCGGACGACATACCTTTGCGGTCAATCAACTGGCCAGGGGTGTGGATATCTACTCACTGTCGCGACTTCTGGGCCATAGTGAGCTGAGAACCACGGAGATCTATGCGGACATACTCGAAACCCGCCGCACAGAGGCCATGAGGAGTTTTCCTGACATATTTGAGGAGACACTGGACGGAGTTGGGGAATGTGCAGCCTAAGTGACGAGAGGGGCTTTCACAGCCCCTCTTTCCTCCTGCCCCACATCAAACACTCCGCCGTCCTGGTCTTCGGTGGCTCACCAGGTGCTGAGCAGCCGACTGCTCGATCTCGTCCGCCGTCGCGATCCGGTTGGACTGGAGCCACTTCAAGATGTCTGCGCGGCGAAAGAAAATCCGGTGACCATTTGGCTTGAAATGAGGGATCTTCTTTTGGGAGGTTAGCTGGTACAGGGTGCTTTTCTTCAGTCCCGTATATTCCGCACAGTCTTCAAGACTCATGATCTCCTTGTCGGCCTCCGGAGCCTTGCTGCCACTGATATGGTCCAAAATTATCTTCTTGAGAACCATCATGTCCTGCAACACCCGTTGCAGCATCTCTTTCTCTGTCATCTCTCTACCCCTACACCGCCATAACCAAAGTGGGAAAACTGGGAAATTGGGAACACCGTGTCAGTCCTCATGCTCAATCCTCTCCAGTTCTTCAAGTTGCCGCCTAACTTGGTCAGGCCTGAGCGCGAAAAACCGCTGCAAATCTCCATAGACTCTGGTTTTGTAGGTCCCCCGAGAACGCTCATTACTTACCAGGCAGTCGCGCTGTAACAGCACCTCCACTTCCCTCATGTAATGGGTCGGCAGCCCGAGCCGCTTTAGGAAGTGCGATTTATAGATCAACCACAACTCGCGCCCATCGTGTGAGCGTCGAAAACCAGCTCCCCCCTGGCCACTCGCTTGTTCAATATCACTGAGACTGCGGTCCCAGACTTTCATGGCCCGCTCCAGCGCTTTGAGAAGCCGGAATTCCTCAGAATTTCTGGAATGACCCCTGTTATCCAGCCAAGCCTTCAGAGTTCTGTGGACTGCCGATAGAGACTCCTCTTCGGACCATGGGAGGATGAAATTTCTGCTTCCGAGGCAAAGTGCTGCACCAATCAAGGCAAAACGCCGGATGACACGTTGCACCTGGGATGCCATCTGATCGTTTGCCCAAGCACCGCTCAGACGACCAACCTCATGATTTAGATACTGACTTAGCTCAGTGTGACGTTCGGTCAGCAATGACACCCACTCCCGAATGACAGTGCCGTGGTAGCGCTGACAAAATGATTTCAGCTCGTCCACAAACTGTTGCGGATGATTGTGGCCATGTAGTTCCTCGAACGCACCGTAGGTGCCAAACACCGGGAGCTCCACCAGACGAATCTGCTGGCCTGCGCGCAACGGTTTACCTATCTGCTGAAGCAGCTCTGCAATCCAGACTTCGCCGCTACTCAACACCAACGTTCGCCAGTGCGAAGTTGCGGCCAGCTCGCCCGAAACGTTTGCGCGTAGTTTCCCTGAGCCGTTCATGATCTGATATATCGCCGTATCGATGTCTTCCGGACGAGCCATGCCGATCTCATCTAAAGGCAACAACATGTCGTTGTGCTCTGATGAGACTGCCGCTAACCCGTTACTGGTTGAGATCCAACTGCGAACATAGCGGTTTCCCCCATACACGCTAGCCGCCAACTGCAACAAGGTCGTCTTCCCTGTCGATGATGCTCCAACCAAGTGGGTGGCGCCATTTTCCATCCCAGCAGGCGCAATCAGTGGCGCAGCCAGTGCCGTTCCAATGCTGAATATCGCAAGTGGATTACCTCGGCATAACTGACCAACGTACGTTTGCCAGTCACTCAGGCTGCCGGATTCCTGCAATGTAGGCGAATCGGATAGTTGACCAACGAAGTGATGGGGCTCGTCAGCGGAGCCGATCGTCCAGTTACTGGTAGCAAATACTCCACCGTGCCAGCCCGTTCGATTAACCACCGTCGCCGGTTCGGCCAGAGCCATCTGTTCCAATAGATAGTGTTGAAGTCGGTTCCAGCTTGCCTGCCCTGGTGTTAATGGATAACCGCTATCAACCAACATATCTCGCACCTGTCGGGCATTATCGCTGTTGAGGTCTCGGGCATAGACGACCTCGCGTAGCTTCACACCATCGAAATTCCGCCATTCCAGCAACGCTCCATGCCCGTGACGTTTGTCAGTTAATCTGGTGCGAGCCATCACCTGAATCCAGCCACCGACTCGGTGCCAATGGTCCCCTGATAAGGCATAGAGCCCGTCTTCTTGCAGTTTGTATTGCATCAGCTCCACCCTCTCACAGCTTGTCGAGCCAAGCTTTTACATCTTGATAGCGAAATCGAACGGCTCGGCCATTGGGGTTTGGCTTCACTGGTGCCGGGAACCGACCTTGTTTTACATAACGGCGTAGCGTTGCCTGCGATGTTTTCAGAACAGTGCAGACTTCTTCATAGGTCAGCAAACGCTCAGTCGAGGTATTTGATTGTTTCTTCATAACTACTCCAGTTGGGTTGTGAATCGTTCGGAGCAATCATCGGAAATATTCGTTTTGAGGGAGAACCGTGGAATTGCCCGTAAAGGGCGTAAAGGCGAGGATGACTATTAAGTCATTGATAGTAAAAAAAATAAAAATCAAAAAAAACAAAAAAACGAAAGTT
>JAMCRH010000269.1:0-2772 GCA_023380515.1 Gammaproteobacteria bacterium
ATATACTGCACCCACTAACATTAATATGGCAGCCAGTATGAAATATCGTGATTTAAGAGATTTCATCGCTCAGCTTGAGGCGCGCGGTGAGCTGAAACGTATTCAGCAAGAAATCGACCCTTATTTAGAGATGACCGAAATTGCTGACCGCACCTTGAAAGCGGGTGGGCCTGCACTTTTGTTTGAAAACCCAAAAGGTCGCAACATTCCAGTACTCGCAAACCTGTTCGGCACGCCGGAACGGGTGGCTATGGGGATGGGGCAAACCGATGTTGCTGCGTTGCGTGAAGTTGGTAAGTTACTGGCCTATTTGAAAGAGCCTGAGCCGCCGGCTGGTTTCAAAGACGCCATGAGCAAGTTACCGCTGTTGAAGAAAGTGCTGTCGATGGCACCAAAGGTCGTCAAGAAGGCCCCATGTCAAGAAGTCGTGCTGAGTGGCGATGAAGTCGACTTAACGCAAATTCCAATACAACATTGCTGGCCTGGCGATGTTGCACCGCTTGTCACTTGGGGACTCACGGTCACTAAAGGACCATTGAAGAAACGCCAGAATCTCGGTATTTATCGCCAGCAGCTCATTGGTAAGAACAAGCTGATTATGCGGTGGTTGAGTCACCGTGGTGGCGCACTCGATTTTCGCGAGTTCTGCCAGCAGAACCCGGGGCAACGTTTCCCGGTGGCGGTTGCCTTGGGCGCAGATCCAGCAACCATTTTAGGTGCGGTCACGCCGGTACCGGACACCCTATCTGAGTACGCATTTGCTGGTTTATTGCGGGATAGTAAAACCGAAGTGGTTCAATGCATCAGTAATGATCTGCAGGTACCGGCGAGCGCTGAATATGTCTTGGAAGGCTATATTGAGCCTGGTGAAATGGCCGCAGAAGGTCCGTATGGCGACCATACTGGCTATTACAATGAAGTGGACGAGTTCCCGGTGTTCACTGTGACTCATATTACCCACCGCCGTGATCCGATTTATCACAGTACCTACACCGGACGGCCGCCAGATGAGCCGGCGATTCTAGGTGTTGCACTCAATGAAGTGTTTGTACCGATTCTGCAAAAGCAGTTTCCAGAAATTGTTGATTTTTACTTACCGCCCGAAGGCTGTTCGTATCGAATGGCGGTTGTGACCATGAAAAAGTCGTATCCGGGTCATGCCAAACGCGTCATGCTCGGCGTGTGGTCGTTTTTACGTCAGTTTATGTATACCAAGTTTGTGATTGTTTGTGACGACGATGTTAACGCCCGCGACTGGAAAGACGTGATTTGGGCGATTACGACGCGCATGGATCCGGTTCGGGATACGGTGATGATCGAAAATACACCAATTGACTACTTGGACTTTGCTTCGCCAGTGTCCGGTTTAGGTTCGAAAATGGGTTTAGATGCCACCAATAAATGGCCGGGCGAAACCGACCGGGAGTGGGGCACGCCGATTGTCATGGACGAGCAAGTGAAACAGCGTGTCGATGATTTGTGGGACGAACTTGGAATATTGGATTCTTAATACATGAAGTAATTAGTAACAAAAGTTAGGCATTGTGATGCGCTGAATGGGTTTGTCTATTTAGTTGAGTTGGAATTGCCGGAGCCAGTTGTTTTCGTCGCTGGGCAATATTTAATGGTGGTGATGGGTGAACGTGACGAGCGTCCGTTCTCAATAGCCTCAACACCAGCACAAACAACCCATGTGCAGCTTCATATCGGTGCCGCACCAGACAATCCGTATGCTTGGGAAGTCATCGAGAAAATTCGTCAAGATGGCGAATTGACGGTGAAAATTCCAGCTGGCGATGCAGGTTACACGGCAACCAGCGAGCGGCCTTTGTTGCTGGTCGCTGGCGGAACTGGCTTCTCCTATACGTGGTCAATTCTGCAGCAACATTTGTCCAGTTCGAGTGAACGAAGCATTGAGCTCTATTGGGGGGGGAAGCAACCCCAAGATCTCTATCTTCATGACCAACTTTGCGCTTTAGAGGCCAGCGACCAGCGTTTCAGCTATCGTCCGGTGGTTGAATCGTCGTCGCAGGATGGTTGGAACGGCTTTACTGGATTAGTGATCCCGACAGTACTTACAGAAACTACTAATTTAGCTAATTATGATATTTACATTGCTGGGCGTTTCGAGATGGTGCGTGTCGCGCGCGATGCGTTCACCGCAGCCGGATTGCCCCGCGACCAATTATTTGGCGATGCGCTCGCATTTATTTGACGTCTACACCACAGTCGCGGCTGTTAAGGTAACCGATGGTCCAATCTTGACAAAGAAGACTAGCACTCAAAACGTTATTCATTGCGTTAGCGATTATGCTAGTCACAGCCTGTGGTAACCGAGAGCGCGATCCGACCAATCTTGTTGGCAATTCTTGGTTAGGTTATCAGCCTTTCTATTTGCAACATCATTTGCACCGTGAACAACAACCGGCGGATGTCAGCGTAACCATGCTGATGTCCGACGTGAGTGTCATTCGTATGCTGACCAATGAAGCGGCCGGGGCGGCAATGCTTAGTCTCGATAACGCCATTGCTTTGCAAAGCCTGACCGCGCTTGATCTCTGTGTCGCCTTGGTGATGTCGCACTCAATTGGTGCCGACGCAATTTTGGTGCATCCGAACTTCCTAGACCGTCTCGACTCAACGGCGCCAATAAGAGTCGGGATGGAAGACAGTGCTCTTGCTCGCTATAAGCTCGCACGCTGGCTGGAGATTTCGGGAATTGACCCACGCCGGATAGAGCGTCGTATCGTCTTACCCAACACACATCTCGAT
>JAMCRH010000269.1:2782-3925 GCA_023380515.1 Gammaproteobacteria bacterium
GACTGTGGTGTAGACGTCAAATAAATGCGAGCGCATCGCCAAATAATTGGTCGCGGGGCAATCCGGCTGCGGTGAACGCATCGCGCGCGACACGCACCATCTCGAAGAGTTCGAAAGAGGGAATTTTGATGTCGTGGTGGCCTACGCACCGTTTGCCCAGCGCCTCGAGCAACTAGGTGCAACCGCTATTTTTACTAGCCTAGATATTCCCAATGAAATTGTCGATCTCGTCGTCGTTCGTCAACAGGTTTGGCAACGCGAACGCGATAAGTTACTGGCTCTGGTTACTCGTAGTTGGGATCAAGCTTTAGCGGCGCTGCAAGCGCAAGAGCCGCAGACCATGAAATATCTGGAAATTTTGACCGAACTTAATACTGAACAGTTACAAACTGTGATGGGTTTAGTACAGTTTTACAATTCCGATGAAAGTCGAGCAGCTTTAGATTCAGACTATCCCCAATGGTTTGCCACCGTTGCGGGAAATCTAGTCAAAGCTGGGGTGCAACAAGAAACGCGTGACCTACCTGTCTGTGATGGAGTGTTATGAGAAAACTACCGCCATGGCAACGACTGAGTGTACAAATTACGCTTCCCATACTGCTTCTCATTACTCTCGCTTTTATGGGCATGGCGTACTTTTTGTCGCGCGATCAGCAAACCGATGCTTTCGCGCGTGCTGAGCTCGAGTTGCGCTCCATGTTAGTGGTAGCCCAAGGCTCACTGAATCGAATTATGTCGCTTGATCGCCCAGACTCGGTCGCGGAAATGCTCAGCGAGATGTATGTTCATCCGCGTATTCGCAACGCGGCAATTATCGACTCAGATTTTCAACTCATGCATTACTATGTGGTGAATCAAATACGCCCAGAGTTGCAAAAATTTGTTGATGAGCTATCCCAAGATGCATTAGCCCGAGCTTTTCAGTCGGGCATGACCATTATTGAGTATCACCCGGAACATAAACACTTTTTGGCACTGGTACCGATATTACCCGGTGCTGTTCTTGATGCGGGTCTTACCCGCAATGTTTTGGTGCTTGAGTATGCTTATGACCATGAGGCGATTGGCTTACATACGTTTGATGTTCGCGAAAACCTACTGATTTTTGCTCTCCTCGTCGGACTTGGTTTCTTGTTGTGGTTA
>JAMCRH010000270.1 GCA_023380515.1 Gammaproteobacteria bacterium
GAGGATTGCCGGTAGAAACCATAGCGCGATAGCGATAACACCGACGATGGCTATCATGGCGTAATTTTCGCTCACGAATATGCTGTTTAGAAATTCCATCTATTTACCCTTTGTTAGTATTGTTATAAAGCTTGAGCAGCCTTCGCGTTACGAACCATTCAGAGACTGACACTAATGCCTAGCTAGCTTACGCCGATTCTTCTGGTTGACGCGCTCGCCACACTGGTTCTATGTGTTCTTCGCTAACCACGCACTCCATATTGACGCCAGCTTGTTTGAGACGTGAGCCGAGCGAATATTCACTATCCGCGTAATAACAAAGTTTCATATCTTCGGTTGGATCTATGGTTTGCTCGGTTGCGGCATGAACGCCACCCACAAAAGCACTGGCGACAAGTAAAATCATTACTCTTTTCATTTTATCGATCCTAATTAAATGTAGATTTGTCATTAAATAGCGCTCTGTTACGCCATAGGCTTGCGATTACATCATGTTCTTCTAGCGATTCACTCTTGCCATATCATCTGATCTACCACGCGGCCAAAGCAAATACGCGGAACCCAAGCAGAACCCTAGAAACAGCGTTTGTAGCTGCAATGGTATGGTCTCTGAAATGACACCCAAAGCATGCACAGCTATCGAGTTAATGATTACGTTGCTGAGCATAATGGCAATGGTTAGTAAAATTCCTAGCTTGCGTACTTTCCACAGTAGTAGCGCGGCTAAAAAGTCGAGCAAGCCCAAGGCCGACCAATAAATATTCAACCAATCGGGTGCGAATCGGTAAGGAAGGAATCCGAAATACACATTGTCGAACACATGGGTCGCGCCTCCAGCCACCATGCCTGCAATCCATACAATTAAAACGGTATTGTTTAAGGCTCGCACGTCAATATGTTCTCACGGGTGAATCAGTCCCCTGCCCCAGATCGAAATACACCGTTCGGGAAATACAGAACTACTAAAAACAACAGAATGACCACGATTGGAAAGCCAATCACGAAGTATACAAATACGGATTGGATTACAGGCGGTAAGAATTACACCCCGTATACCTTTCGCACATGCCATAACGCTATCAGCGGCAGACACGATAAAAGTATAAGCAAACCAACAGCAAACCACTCTGGCAATATGCCAGTTATCAGGACTAGAACGAATACAAATATCAAGACGCCCATCGCCATGATGCTTTTGCCAACTATAGTTGCAGCAGCAACCGGATCATGAAATTTATCGTCGTCCCAGCGCGTTATAAGGGTACGCGCTTGTTTGTAAGCAATGAGGTAACCAAAGCCAAGACAAGGTAAAACTCCAAACATAAGTGTCATGAACAGTCCAAATAAAACCACTTTTACTGCCTCTTAAAACTCCGCCCATCCAGTTTCTGCACCTTCCTGACCACATCACAACCTGCCAGATTCGGCTACTTCGCTTATGAATCCAGAAATTGCATCGTCAAATAAGCTTGGTGCGACGTGAAACGTATCACAATGCCCACCGTTCTCGACCAATAGAAACTCAGCATTGTCCCCTTGGTAGCTGGTATAAATTGACTGCCCCATTCGATACGGAATGTTTTCGTCGTCTTTTCCGTGAATAACCAGCATGGGCGATGTTAAGTTTTCAGCGACGGCGTTATTGTCAAAATTAATATTCGGATCAACATCTAAGGACGCGAATCTTCCAAGTCGATTTCTATCTCTAAAGAATTCAATCATCTCTTTATCAGTAGAAACCGCTCCCTCTAAAATAACCCCCTTTACGCGACGGTCCTCACTCAACGACATAGCCATGACTGAGCCTAGAGATAACCCGTAAACAATGATCTGGGAATCCTGTGCAATTGTACTCATCAAAAGCTCGGCATCTCGACTCATATTGCTGAAGCTCGCCACTCCGTCGCTTTTGCCAAAACCTTGATAATCTAACGCTATCACGTTCACGTCGAATTGAGACAAGGAGTCCAGTAAACCAAACCAAGGCTGCAACGTCATATTCAAGGCATTGCCATGAAAGACGACAATTGTCAGCGGCGCACCTGGTTTATCTAATTGAAGAGTATGTAAGTTAGTGCCATCTGGGTACTGAATGAAACGCTCTTGATAACCACTCCCGTCTACCAATTGACTTAAATTTGCTTGGTCTATGTCTGTCGAAGGGGACACAATCATTTGTTCCGTTACCGTGACTGCGCAACCTGAAAAAAATATTACAAAAGCAGCGGTAAGTAGCAGCTTGTTGGCTAAAATTTTAAACATATAAATCCCTTTGAAAGTTTGTATTAAGTTATTTTAATAACGCTTAAGGTTTATTCACTTCACCAAATACCGCTGCACAACTTTATCGCCATCGGTTATCTCTGATTCAAGCTCGCCGCCGTTGCGCATGATAGCGTGCGCCGACGCCGGGTTGTCTTTATAGCAGTGGATATGAACTGGGTTCGCACCCAACGCTAGAGCCTTTTCAATCGAAAGCTGCATGAGTAAATTACCCAGCCCTTGCCCTCGTGCACTAGGGCGGATGCCAAGGCCAATGTGACCGCCCGCATGGCGAATACGGTCATTCAAATAGTGGCGTATATTCGTGACGCCGATAAGTTCTTCACCGCGCACTAGCCAATAGGTGCTCGAGGGTACGAACCCTTCAGGCAAATTCACACCTCGCTGAAAATCTTCAAGCTTTTGCAGCATCGCTGCGAAGTCACTATGGTCGAAATCAAGCGGGAACGGATAACGCTCTTCATCACCAAGCTCATGAATATAATTGCGATAACTGACTTCGTATGTCGCGCTGGGTAGCACTAGTTGGTGGCTCATTGAATAGTTGCTCTTAAATCTGATGCTTTGATGGCAACGTGCGTGGCGGCATTGCCACCGTTCGCGCTGAAATGTGATTGCACCAAGTTATAACCTACCCAGTAGCCTGCGCGGTTTGGGTAGTGCCCCTCATCTTTTCCACCGAAGTAAAGCGGGTAATCAAAGACGGTACTGTCTAAGTTAGGATTAAATTTCTGAAGCAATAAACGCCAGCTTTGGGGGTTAGAGTCGCTACGGAATGCGTCAAAAAACTCAGCGTTATCGTCGCTCATAACTAGCGCTTCAAATGCGCACGCTAGCCCCTCGGTAACTAACGTGTCAAAGAGTGTTTCGTCACTGCACCCGGACTGGGCTCGCACAACATGGTGTATTTCGTGAGCGATAGTTCGGGGTAACTCCTCACGAATAAGCGCCGCAATATTCTGGTGCTCGGTATTTAGAAAAATTTCTATGCGTGAGTGCGTAAACACTGTACCGACAATCCCACTCAGCATATTTGGGTCGCTGGTGTCCGAACTTATCGTAATGTCCACAGCGGGTAACGGTAGAACCTGCTGTATCCGCTGCAATACAGCGGCACATTGTTCGATAACATCATCGGCTAGCCTATCAAACGCGTGCGTAGCATTCATCAAGTGGACGTGCGTGCTGCCGACTTTCAAACCTTTGTAAACTCCGCATGTGGAAACAGCTGCT
>JAMCRH010000271.1 GCA_023380515.1 Gammaproteobacteria bacterium
CTTTATTCGTCTTTACTTAAATTGTACTTAAAGTGTACTTAAGCAACTTTCACCATTTTACGGCGGCGTAACCAAACAAGTGGTAGGCCAAGTAAGACGATGAGAGCACCAAAGCTACCTTCGTACCACTTCTTGCTGCTGTACCGGTTTAGTTCAACCGAAACAGAGGCAGTGCTAGACAGTTCACCGTCAGATGCGGTTACTTCAAACACCATAGTTGCAGCTGAGTTTGACTTCGGCGCAATGAAACCTGCAGTGACAGATGTCGTGTTGCTCATCTGTGCTGTAGGTCCGCTCACTTGACGCCAAGTGTAAGTCAGTGCATCACCGTCAGGGTCTGAACTGCCTGCTGCGCTAAGGCTAACTTCGTCACCGGCACTTGCGGTCGCTGCCGAAGCAGAAGCTGCAGCAACAGGTGCTGAGTTCGTTACTGTAACAGTTACTTCACCAGGCATAGTGAAACGGCCTTCTTCATCGACAATGCGATAGCTGAAGGTGAAGTCACCACTACGGCCAGAAGCAGGTGTGAAGGTTAATTCACCGTTACTTGCGGCTGCAGAGCCTTGTGATGCCTGAGCAACAACTTCCGCAGAGAAAGTTTCACCGGCACTGTTTACCACTGGCGCAAACGCTGAGTATTCAACACCTGCGTTGGCAACGGTGACTGTGCTTAGACCACGGTCAGAAGTTGCAGTAAAGCCTTCAGTGAAGTCGATACTAACTGGGCTATTTGGTGTGCCTTCCGCAGTTAAGGTTGGAGCAACACCCATTAGACCAGCTGTACCGTCATAGTTAAGTTCAACATATGAGTCAGCAGGCGTAATGCTTAACTGGAATACATTGCCAGCAGCTACTGAACCAGTGTGGGTATAACCTACGGTACCAGTGACATCTTCAAAACCAATGGTCGCTTCGCTTGGTACGCTCGACGGAACACTGATGTAGTTGAAGTAATGTTCAGCAGTGTCAAGGTTGGTCCAGTATGCGAATGAGTACTCGTCATCAGAAGGAATACAGCCAGTTTCTGGTGTCCAACCTTCGCAATAACGGATTTCATTCCACTCGACGACTAACCATGATTGGCCACTTAACGTAAATACCGCGAAGTAGACGTTACCACCTAAATCGCCACCTAAGGCAAAGTCTGCCCACATCGGTGCTAGGACGTTGTTTGGAGGCGTTGCATCAGGCATGGTTTGTGGGATGAACGAACCATTATGACTTTGGTCGCCGAAATTCAAGAAGCCATTTGGACTGATTTGAATTTGGCTATAGTTAACACCGTTGTAAGTAATGCCGCCAACCGAGCTAACCGTAAGGGTTAAACGTTGGTCGTCACAACCTGCACCACAGTTGAAGTTTTGCGGCGGACTTGCAAGGATATCCGTCAACGAAAGACCTGATAAACCTGACGGTAAGCTGGTCGCCGCAAAGTTCGTTGATGCAGTACCTTCAACCAGTTCACCGACCCAAGTAAATGAGCGTTGATCTGCTGCAACTTCGAGGCTAGAGCGCTCAGCATTAATTTCGACAGCGTCGATGCTGTCAGTAATCAAGGCAACGTTCTCTGGCAACTCAACGGTAATGCTGACTTCACCTTCCAAGTTTTCACGGTTAACGCGTGAGCTAACGGTCACAGATTCACCAGTGACAACGGCACCTGAAGTGACCGCAGTTGAAACCAATTGGGTATCGTCAGATTTCACTGCATGAACCGCAAATGGAACGATCGCAGTCGCGTAGTTACCTGACAGGTCTTCAGCAACAACGTGACCAAAGTTCCAACCTTCACGTGCGTACAAGGTGTCAACAGAGATGCTGATTTCAGCTTCGCCATTGGCATCAATCGTTACGCTATCCACGTCAAAGGTGACATCCAGGTTGGTGTCATAAGGAACAAAGCTAAAGCTCCACTCAGTGGTTTCGCCCATTAGGTTAGTGATAGTACGGTCGAATGTGCAGGTTGGCGAACATGAGGTTGCTGCCAATGATGCGGTATCGAACGCAATCGCTGTACCTAACGCTGCTTCAATGTCTAAGCGACCAGCACCCATAGCAAACGGAGTTGCACGGTCGACAGCATTTTGCATGCGTACATTCGGGTTACTTGAAGTCATTAATACAGACTTGATTTGGTAAGCATCAAGTTCTGGACGCAGCTGACGTAATAACGCAGCAGCACCAGCAACGTGCGGGCTTGCCATACTGGTACCAGAGATTGCACCATAGCCTGACTCGGTATTGTAAGCAGACAGAATATTGGTGCCTGGAGCAGCGAGATCAGGCTTCAAGAACGACGCGTCGCCGTTTGGACCACGTGAGCTTGAAGAGGCCATGATATCGACGTTGTTCTGATTAATGATGGCCTGAGCAGGGTTTAAGGTCGCAGTATCACCTGCTTCCCACGCCTCAATCAGTTCTTCACCAGCAGCTTGCGTGATCGCAACTGTTGGTAGCGTACCTTCGTTGATGGTTACGCCAAAAGCGCCAGCCGCGTTGTTATACAGAATCATACCAACCGCGCCAGCATTTTGGACGTTATTCGCTTTCATTTCAAAGGTACATTCGCCGCGTTGAACCAGCACGATTTGACCTTCAAACAGCGCATCATCACCAAAACTGTTACACGCCAGGGTGTTGGTGCTTTCAGCTGGTAAGCCAGCAGAAATTGGTGTCCATGGCGCAGTCACTGGTGGGTCGAGGGTGAAGTTACCGCTCGCGACGTTGGCACTGTAGGTCATGCCCGAAGCTTGCATCTCGGCACCAAACGTACGACCTGTTTGGGTGTTAGCAACTGGTAGGCAAGCCTCAGCACAGGCAGGACGGCCGATGGTCTTATCGCCTGGACCTGAGTTACCGGCAGACGTGACAACAACCACGTTGAGGCTTTCGAGTGCTTCAAAAATGGGTGTGTAAACACTTGAAGACGGGTGGTTACCTGCGCCGCCGCCCCATGAGTTGTTAATGACGTCTGCGCCGTCAAGGAAAGCATACTCAAGTGCTGCAGCAAGCTGGTTGCTGAAACCACTGGCGCGACCGTCAGCACCGACGAACAAGGCTTTGTAAGCCATGAGGTAAGAGCCAGGTGCGACACCAGAGAAACTCAAAGCCGCACCTTCAAAAGTGGTGCTAACCAAGTTACCAGAACTGGTACCAGCAACGTGTGTACCGTGACCGCTAAGGTCGTGCGGCGTTACAGTTTCTTGCGGGTGCAATGTACCAGGGTTGCTTGGTGGGAAACTGCGCGCGACAATCAGTTTGTCGTTACAGAACG
>JAMCRH010000272.1:0-2409 GCA_023380515.1 Gammaproteobacteria bacterium
AGTTTGTTTACAAATTCCTGACCCTGTTCTGGGCGGATGAGATATAGACCATCGGGTTTATTCATATCGGAGGCAATTTTGGCGAGAAATTTATTGTAGGAGACGCCAGCCGAAGCGGTAAGGCCTGTCTCGGCGAGGATTTCGCCTTTGATGGCTTTAGCAATCAGTGTGGCAGAGCCGTTAAACGATTCGGTATAGGTGACATCCAGATAGGCTTCATCTAGAGAAAGTGGTTCGACTTCCGAGGCATAACGCCAGAATATTTCGCGAATTTGGTTGGATACTTCTTTATAGGCGTCAAAACGGGGACGGACAAAAATAGCTTCGGGGCATAAGCGATAGGCCCGCGATGAGGCCATGGCAGAATGAATACCAAATTTGCGCGCTTCATAGCTGCAGGCGGCAACGACGCCACGGCTGTCAGGTTGACCACCAACGATCAGCGGTTTGCCTTTCAGCTCAGGAAAGTCGCGTTGTTCAACCGAGGCATAAAACGCGTCCATATCCACGTGAATGATTTTTCGTTGTTTAGCCATTAAGAATTAGTGTTGATGAGTTCTCGGTATTTTCTCATAATCCACATGCTGATGTGCCAATAGATATTGCTATCTTGATCCGACAGTCATTTCAGAGTGGATTGCGGGAAGCGTCAATGTTACTTTAGCGAATTAAACCTCATCAGTGAGCTTACGTTTGATTGCAAGTATCCGTTCCTGGCAGGAAAGTCTGCGGGCTTTTTTTACCCCCCAAGTTGTCACCATGCTGTTTCTCGGTATTGCAGCGGGGTTGCCGTTATTACTGATTTTTTCCTCACTCAGTTTATGGTTACGTGAAGCTGGCGTTGATCGCAGCGCAGTCACCTATTTTAGTTGGGCGGCGCTGGGTTATTCCTTCAAGTTTGTCTGGGCACCGCTGTTGGATATTCTGCCGTTACCGATTTTACATCGGCTACTAGGTCGACGGCGTAGCTGGTTATTTCTGTCACAGCTGATGATTATTGCCTCGATAATAATGATGGCAATGGTCGATCCAGCGACAGACTCCTTAACCTTGATGGCTGTCGCTGCAGTATTACTGGGTTTTTCAGCCGCGACGCAGGATGTGGTGATTGATGCTTATCGTATCGAGTCGGCGGATACCCGTTTGCAGGCGTTAATGTCTGCCAGTTATATCGCCGGATATCGAATCGGTATGCTGATGGCCGGGGCGGGCGCGTTGATGCTGGCCAGTTATTTTGGCTCTGAAATGGGTGAATATGATTATCTGGCCTGGCGGCAAAGCTATTTGATTATGGCAGCGCTGATGCTGATCGGCGTGGTCACCACTTTGTTGAGCCCTGAGCCTGAGGTAAATAAAAAGGTTCATGATGATCGCAAGCGTGATTATCTTGGGTTGATGCTGACATTTGCATTGTCGATAAGTGGGTTTATCGGTTGTTTTTATCTCACCGGCGACTGGGCGGTTCAGGCAAGATTGCAATTACTTTCGGTGTTGAATAATGGACCGTTGGCGGCGGTAGCGGTTGAGATGGTACGTTTGGTGCTGGCAACTATTGTGGCAGTGATTATCGCCCGAATGCTGATATTAATGGGTTGGGTGCAGCAGAGCATTGTGCATCGCAGCTATGTCGAGCCGGTACAAGATTTCTTCAAACGTTATGGCATGTCGATGGCGTTGTTATTGCTGTTGCTGATTGGCTTGTATCGTATATCCGATATTGTGCTGGGCGTTGTAGCGAATATTTTTTATCAGGATATGGGGTTTACCAAACCTGAAATTGCTACCGTGGTGAAAACCTTTGGCTTGTTTATGACCATTGTTGGTGGTTTTCTCGGCGGTATTCTGGCTTTGCGTTTTGGGGTAATGCGCATTCTGTTTATCGGAGCCGTGTTATCTGCACTGACCAATCTGTTGTTTATGTTACTGGCACAAATGGGTAATGACATTGTGATGCTGTATATCGTTATATCTGCTGACAATTTGTCTGGCGGTATGGCTAGTGCCGCGTTTATTGCCTTTTTATCCAGCCTGACCAATATCTCTTTCACGGCAGTGCAATATGCCATTTTCAGTTCGCTGATGACGTTATTGCCGAAAATACTCGGCGGCTATTCCGGGACCATGGTGGAGAGTATTGGCTATGAGCAGTTCTTTTTGCTGACCGCATTAATGGGAATACCGGTGTTGCTGCTGGTATTCCTGGCTGCCAGGCGTTTTCGAATTGATGGTTAGCTAGGCATCGTTATGTGGCGCTGGCTATTAATTATCGTAGTGATTTTTTTCGGCTGGCGTCATTGTTCGACAGCTGAGATCAGCTATGCCGCTCCTGACAAAGTCATTGATCAAGCTCCTCAGCAATCTGAGGTGTCAGGTTTGCAGCCAATTCCTTTTGATAAGTATGCGATTCAG
>JAMCRH010000272.1:2419-2700 GCA_023380515.1 Gammaproteobacteria bacterium
TGTAGCGGAATTTGCTCTGGAGGCCAGAGTATTATCACGGGAAGACTATTGGTTGGGGCGTGAAGCCGATTTATCTCCCACCGATTTGGTATTGGGCTGGGGAGAAATGGCGGATCCCCAAGTTGTTAAACAGATTAATATTCGCCAGTCCGGCCGCTGGTATTTCTGGCAGGTTGATTCATTTCCGATTCCGCGCCGGAGTATTGAAACGCAAAGTGCCAATATGCATTTGATTCCGGCTAATGATGAGGTCGCCAGAACGCTTAAGCAGATTCGTCCCG
>JAMCRH010000273.1 GCA_023380515.1 Gammaproteobacteria bacterium
GAGTTCTCTTTATGTCACCATCCGCTTCCGTTAATAACCCAACCTCCAGTTCAGTTTCTAACCAATCTGGACGTGGTTCGAGCACCACATATTCGCTCGATTTCATACGTGAAATTCCAAAAGCGGATTTACACCTGCATTTAGATGGTAGTTTACGCCCTCAAGGTCTGATTGAAATGGCCAAGCGCAGTAAAATTGAGTTGCCATCGTACACGGTTGCGGGTCTAAAAGAACTCGTCTTCAAAGAAAAGTATAACAATCTCGGTGAATATTTAAACGGCTTCCAGTATACCTGTGCGGTCTTGCGTGATCTCGAGAATATGGAACAAGCGGCATACGAACTTGCGATTGATAATCTCGAAGAAGGCGTCAACTACATCGAAGTCCGTTTTGCCCCGCAGTTACTCATGGATCCAACCACCGGCATTGGTTTTGATGAAGTGATGCATGCGGTCAACAATGGTTTGGCCAAAGCAAAAGCTGAGTACAATGCCCGACCAGACGTTGGCTTGACGCCCGGCCTAAAACCACCATTCGAATACGGCATCATTAACTGCGCGATGCGTATGTTTGGCAAAAAAGGCTTTTCGCCCTACTACACCCAGCTTTTCCAACTGCTGCGTGACCATGATCCGATGGACGTAATTAAAACCGCCGCCATGGAACTGATTCGTGCTAGCGTTCGCCTACGTGATGAAGAAGGCATGCCGATTGTTGGTTTGGATATTGCCGGTCAAGAGAACGGTTATCCGGCGCACAAGTTCAAAGATGTGTATGAATACGCACATCAGAATTTCCTCTTAAAAACGGTACATGCTGGTGAAGCGTATGGTGCAGAAAGTATTTTTGAAGCCTTAACCACCTGTTATGCGGACCGTTTGGGTCACGGCTATTCCTTGTTCTCACCAGAAATGATTGAAGACGCGAAAATTACAGACAAAGAGGCTTACAGCCAATCCCTTGCTTCCTACATTGCGGATCGTCGGATTGCGATTGAGGTTTGCTTAACCAGTAACTTGCAAACGAACCCTGCAATTACGGACATTAAAGAGCATAACTTCCGCCACATGTTGGAGAACCGCATTGCGACCGTTATTTGTACCGATAACCGGTTGGTTTCAAATACGACTGTTAGTGATGAGTACAAGCTTGCTTTGGATAATTTCGATGTCCCGTTAAAGCGCTTGAAAGATATGGTGGCCTACGGCTTTAAAAAGAATTTCTTCCCTGGCGACTATGTTGAAAAGCGCTCCTATGCAAAACATACGTTGGAATATTTTGATTCGGTTGCGCGCAAGTACGGCTTTATCTAAGGCTGTACTTGCTCAGTTCGAGCCTGCTAAAACTCACTTGGCGAGCTTCTGGGAAATCTTGTGAATGACTCGCAACCATGGATAGACGTTAATTTGGCTGTAGGTAAATGGTCGTTTTGCGTCACGCTCGGTCACTAGGTAGTCTTCGGCAACCGGTAAAACTGTTGCCACATCCCGTTCTTTTAGCGCTGCAATTTGCCGGCCGGTCATACCAAAAAAGCGATTCGGTTGCGTGCCACGCAGTTGTTCCGCTTTGGCTACCGCCCAAGACTTTTTCTTGCCACGAAACACCGGCACTTCCGGCAAAAACATCGCGAACGGGTGCAGCATCATGCCCATTTTGCCAAACAGCTTGTCCGCTTGTTCGGCATTCACGGTTTCATCATTGGCAAATTGCCAGTTCGCTGCTGTGAGTCGCGGCACGTGTGCGATCACGGCATCAGCATAGCTAATACCACGCGGATTCGATTTTTCTGGGTAATGGCGGAAATACACCGGATAGTCTTCAGCCAACTGCGTAATACGCTGGTCACGACGCTTACGCATGCCTTTTAGAAATAGCGGATTCAAAAACGCGGCGTTGGCGAAGTGAGCAAAAAAACCTTCGACATTGGCTTGATCATCCGCAGCCACGTCGCGCACCACTTGCATATCGTCCTGCAGAAACAGCGCCAGCTCTGCCCCTTTACTAGCAGCATGCTCTAGTGCCATTTGCATGTTGTTATACAGGCCACCATGGCGTGAAGACTCGTGTGCTTGGCTTTGCAGTAAACCAACGCCTTCCGGTAAGTCGGCTAAGTACGCTTGGGTATCTGCATCGTTACTACGGTCGTCCACAACCCAAACAGCGACATCGTTAAGATGTCGCTGAATTGAAGCAATGCAGTTTGCCAAAAAGTCGCCGCGATTATACGAAAATACGTACACATGCAACCAAGGCACGACTCTACTCATAAGGAAAGTCTACTCATTGATTAAGACGCCTTTAACACGCTCATTCAGAACGGAATGTCATCATCCAAGTCATTCGGGAATGGCTTAGGTTGCGCCGGTTGCTGGTTCTGCTGCGGACTGTTTTGTTGCGGGCTACCTTGCTGCCCACCACTTTGGGAAGAGTTACCCCAACCGCCTTGCTGTGCAGGAGCTGCCGACTGGCCTTGACCACCGTAACCGCCACCTTGCTGACCACGTGACTGGTTGTCCCAATCTGGTGAGCCACCACCGCCGGGACGACCGTCCAACATTTGCATTTCGTTCGCAACAATTTCAGTCGTGTAACGGTCTTGGCCGTCTTGGCCCTGCCATTTGCGGGTTTGCAAGCGGCCTTCAATATAAACTTTTGAACCTTTCTTCAAATACTCTTTCGCAATTTCCGCTAAGAAACGATAGCAAACCACACGGTGCCATTCGGTCA
>JAMCRH010000274.1:0-388 GCA_023380515.1 Gammaproteobacteria bacterium
CAATACCAAGCGCTATAAATAGCTTCTTTGTCATAGCGGCCAAAAAATTCATGCCGCCGATAAAAAGCATGGCGATTAAATATGTTTTTACGGCAACCAACTGACGGCCTAGGCCGACAAATAAAGCTCTCAAAAGCATGGAAAGGCGAATAATTATATTAACCAAAGGGACTATAAAATACATATATCACCTATTTTTTTGATGCACCAAAGATAATAAAGGGAGTAGAGAACCAAGCTGAAACCATGACTAGGTAACCAATCCAGCGAAAAATGTCACACAAAGGCGACCAGTCAAGCGTGAGTGAAAGACCGTTAATGTCGTAAGAGCGTCGGCCGATGCAGTCAGAGGACGGCAAGAACGGCTGAAAGTCGCCCATAGTGTCTG
>JAMCRH010000274.1:398-1828 GCA_023380515.1 Gammaproteobacteria bacterium
TCCTCACCAATGCGGCGAAAATGGTCGAAATCAATGATACTGGTAGGGTCGTCAGGGTCTAAAGCGCGCACAGGGTACGACCAATCACCGTCAGGAAAATCACCGTCATTTATGCCGCCACCATCACCGCCACCGCCGTCACCATCACCGACACCTGAGCCTAATGAGTCGCCTATATTTGCAAGTAAGTCAGCGATACCATCAAGCTGCATGCGCATGCGGTCGGCGTTATCAGCCGTTGTACTTGTGTAAGTAACTATGTTGTCCAAGTGATTGTTAGAGGTACGCAACTCATCAATGATTGCTAGAGCATCGTCGCGGTTGCCGTCACGTAATAACTGCATAGCAGTAATGATGCCAGAATCATTAAAGCCTGGCTTATCCGCTAAAATTTGAAGCCAACCCTCAAGCGCGGACGTGTCGAAATCTATATCAACGGTCACACCACCAGAGCCAGCACCACCACCAATATTTACGATTGCGCCTTGCCCTGGGGACGGTGGCGTATAGTCATAATCAGGGTCTGGCTCAGGGTCAGGGTCTGGGTTCGGATCGCCATCGCCCGGGGGCTCAGTCGGGTCTGGGTCATCATCGCCCGGGGGTAAATCAGGGTCTGGGTCAGGGTTGTCGGGTGGTGTTGGGTCATCGACGTCAGCACGACAGGTAAAATCGCAGCGCTCACCGCCAATAGATGCAGGCGGCCACCAGTAAAAGTCATGCACACCGCCCAATGCTGAGCATGAGTCCTCAGCAATGAATTCACAACATAAATCACTTAAACCCTCATTACATGGGTTCGGCGGTTGTGGTGGTGGTTCGTCAATGGCTCTAATGCCAACGCGGTACTGAGTAGACTGAGGTACAACGTCAGGGTCAGCGGCAATAAAGGTGCAAGAACGGTTATGCCTGCTAAATAAATATTCCCGCGAATTATAGGTTAAGGGCTGGAAGCTAAGGCAAGCAGCAGCAACTTCGGAATTAGGTGGAAATGACGAGGAAGTAGATATATTCGTAGTATGCGTAACGCCGCTATAAGTTAATCTAATTTCAAACCAATTATTATTGGCCGATGAAGTAAAAGAAACCCCTAGTAGCGGGGCAATTAAAAGCAATGCTAGTAGGGGTTTTTTCATTCGGAGCACCTGCTAAGTCCAGAAAATAATCGCCAGCGATATAAGGCTGACGATTATGTAAATGTCATGGATTGAAAACATGATTAGCTAAAAATCATGCCCTTAATCCACTTCCAGATAAGCGCACCGAAAGCGGCCGTGATAATCGCACCACCGATAACGGCGGCAGTGGAGTTAAACTGGCTAGAAAAACCAGAAGCAGCCGCTTCGACACCAGCCATAGAAGCAGAAGCAGACGGAACGACAACAGCCGCAGTAATTGCAGTTACCAAAGCTAAGCGCTTGGTGGTGAACAGA
>JAMCRH010000274.1:1838-2630 GCA_023380515.1 Gammaproteobacteria bacterium
TTATTACGTGACGGCAACCGCGACGATGCTCTAGCAATCATTGATGAGTTCCAAATAAGCCGAAGCGACCAACGGATTGCAACGGCGCTAAATAACATGCCGACCAAATACGGCATGATTTGGAGAAACTGAGGATACGTAAGACCTACGTGTATGCTCAGTTCCTGCCAAATGAGGGGTTCAGGGCAAACACCATCAATGGGCTGTGTGGGGCAGACCTGAACGTATTCCATTACGCCGCCTTAGCTTGTGGCTTAGCGACGACCTGAACACAATCCATAGAGTTGGTAAGGTTCAGCGAGTAAGCAGAAGAGCCGCGCGAGGGGTAAGCACGGACATAGACCGAGCATGAAACATGCTGGTTATCAAAGTTTTTGAGTTGTTGCAGGAAACCTGAATTAACCAGGTCTTTTGAAATCTGCAACTGATGAACAATGGTTTCGCCTGGGAAACCATTTTCTTTCGGGGTTTCAATTCCAATGAAGTGCATCACCCAAGGTTCGCCCGATTGCTGGTTGCGGCCGTCGCGCTGCATGTAACCTAAGTATTTGCCATATAAGAAAAGGCCGTTTTTAGTTGATTCATTCATGATTTAAAGTCCTATAACGTAGGGTAAAAGCTCGTCAGTTAGTTTTGCTGGTTTAGCTTCCAACGGTCGGACGAGTGGCACGACGTTGGATACGGCAGAAGCAGAGGGCGAACCTTGGGTGATGCACTTCATTGGAATTGAAACCCCGAAAGAAAATGGTTTCCCAGGCGAAACCATTGTTCATCAGTTGCAGATTTCAAAAG
>JAMCRH010000275.1 GCA_023380515.1 Gammaproteobacteria bacterium
GGACGCTTGGTCGAGGAAGCAAAACGTCTGCGCGGTGATAATTATATTTCTGCATCAGAACTGGCCAATCGCGAATCTAACTTTATGTTGAGTCAGGCTGCTCTGGCCGCTGCCCAAGCAATGCAAAATACCACTGCAGAGCAACTGCGTCGCCATGAATTACCCGCCCCTTTTAGCGGCGTTATCAGCGCCAAAATGACCGAAGCCGGTGAATGGGTTAATCGAGGCGATCAAGTGCTTGAGTTAGTCGCTCTAGAGCCGGTAAGACTTGATGTGAACGTGCCTCAAGAACGTTTTTCTGAAATAACCACGCAGACACGGGTAGAAATTTTGCCTGATGCGCTGCCTTCACGAAAACTTACCGGAAAAATTACTGCTTTAGTTCCTGTAAGTAATGCTCAAGCTCGTTCATTTTTAGTCCGTATCGTGGTGGATTCAGAGGATGTGAAATTATTACCCGGCACCTCAGCCAGTGCTGTCATTTATCTCGGTGGTGATAAAGCCAAAGGTTTTCTCGTACCACGTGATGCCGTTTTACGTCACCCTGATGGCGGTCGAAGTGTCTTTGTTATCGATAGCAATAATCGGGCACAACGTCGAAGTGTCAATGTGGGAAGTGATAGTTCTGAAGGCATTATTATAACCAATGGTCTAACGGCTGAAGATTTAGTGGTGGTTCGTGGTAATGAGGTACTTCGCGACAACGATGAAGTTGAAATTGTCAGTGATGCTAGATAAGGGAATTCTACGCGCATGTTAGAAGCACCAATTCGTAACGCAAAACTATTGACTGTCATGGTGCTGATTGTGTGCGTGCTCGGCATCACTGCAGCACGCATGATACCGATACAGATGATCGGACCTGGATGTACGAACAATTAGCGTAGTTACCCAATGGCCGGGGGCAACACCTCAGGATATTGAAAAAGAAATCCTGATTGAACAAGAGCGGTATTTACGCAATATCCCAAATTTACGTCGTATGGAATCCTTTGCTGAAACTGGCGTCTCCTACGTTGAGCTGGACTTTCCGTTCGGCGTGGATATCAATGAAACTCTGATAGAGGTTTCCAATGCGCTGAGCCAAGTGCCGAGTTATCCGGAAAATGTCGACCAACCGAGTATCCGTAGTAGCTCTTTTTCGGAAAATGCATTTATGTACTTTGCGGTATCACCAATGTCGGGCAACCCGTTAAACATTGATATCGACATGATTACAGATTTCATTGATGACAATATTCGCACTCAGATGGAACGCGTGCCGGGAGTTTCCGAAGTCCAACTTCGCGGTGGGGCTGAGCGTCAAATGCAGATCTTTATTGATCCCGCCAAACTGGCCCAGCGTGGCTTAGGCCTGACGCAAGTGCGTGAGGCTATTCGCGCACGCAACAGCGATACATCAGCTGGTGATTTGGATGACGGGAAAAAACGTTATTTAATCCGCACGGTTGGTCGTTTTGATAATAAACAGGAATTAGAAGAGCTGATTCTGGCGCATCGTAATGGCACCGATATTTTCCTCAAAGATGTCGCCACGATTAATTTGGGTCATTACGAGGTGCGCGAAGTTGCCGTGGTCAATAACGAACGCGGACTAACCATGGCCGTTAAGCGCGAGCCTGGATCAAATGTCATCGACATTAAAGCGGGCATGATGCAGGTCGTCGAAGAAATGCGACGAGATTTGTTACAGCCCAATGGTTTGGATTTGGTGCTAATCGGTGATGACGTGCGTTATGTCGAATCCTCTATTCGCAATGTGTCACAGAACTTGTTGCTGGGCGCTCTGCTGGCAACCATCATCCTGTTTTTATTCCTTCGCAGCGCCAGAGGTACCTTGATCGGCTTGATGGGTATGCCAGTATGTATTATTGCTGCATTTCTGGGCTTATTGCTGTTTGATCGCACCATTAACGTTATTTCACTGGCTGGTATCGCTTTTGCGATAGGTATGACCGTGGATAACACCATCGTGGTATTAGAAAGCATTGAACAAGCTCGGCGACGAGGTCTCGATAGAATTGAAGCGGCTATTACCGGTGTTCGCGAAGTCTGGACCGCTGTATTAGCCTCCAGTATGACCACTATTCTGGTGTTTGCCCCAGTGTTATTTGTTCAGGAAGAAGCCGGACAACTTTATTCCGATATCGCCATTGCAATTTCTGTGGCTATCTTGGCTTCCATGATATTTGCGGTAACCGTGGTACCGGCGGCTTGTGCCCATTTCGGACTTGGCAAAAGTCGTGGTACGCAGGAGGATTTACATCGACGTGGTGTTATTCTGCATACCGTTAATTGGTTGACCGGCGGTGTTATCAGGCGAATGATGACCATGCTGATTACAATATGTGCCACCCTGGTTGCAGCATGGCATTTAATGCCGCCAGCAGAATATCTGCCTGAAGGCGAAGAACCAAAAGCCTTTACCAGCATGATCCCTCCTCCAGGTTATAACATTTCTGAAATGTTACGAATCAGTGAGGAGGTGATTGAAGTTCTTAGTGATGCCAAGGGGGCAGATCCTGCCTTATTTGACCGTGGTGAAGCTGTACTTC
>JAMCRH010000276.1 GCA_023380515.1 Gammaproteobacteria bacterium
GCCACCGGTAAACAGTAAAATACACAAGCCAGCTAACACGATAATCAGGGTAAGTAGCGCAGTTGCCATGCCGATCCGGCTCTTACTGATGACCAACGCCCCCAAAGTAACCCGGTAAATGTAACCGTAAGTAACAGTACATGATGTAGGTTTAGCGTGTAGGCCTGATAAGACGAGTGCAGTAAAATAGCAGAGGTCAGCAACAAGCCACTTAATACCACTAAGCGCACGACGCTCATTTTCCACGTGGCGGTATCAGGTGCGTTTAAGTGGTGCGGCTCGACCAACAGATAAGCCCGCAGGGCTCGATTAATGCGCTTTAACAAGGTAGTAACTTCCTGGTTGAACTCGTTGGACTAGAGCGCTGTAGAATAACTATGCAAAATAATGCAGAATATCTCAGTTGTCGAGGAACGCTGCAGTTTTGGTTGTTTTAAAAGCGCTAAAAGTTCATGTTTTATAAGAATTAAATAATGCTTATATTGTTTGTTATGCAGCAATCTCCATAAGGTTTAGTTATGTATAGAAACCGCCTGTTGTTTGCCCTATCCGTTCTCGTTGCGCTTTGCATCGTGCAGGCCGTGGTTGCGGTTTGGAGTTCTAACGTTGCACGTGAACATATGCAACGAAGCCAGGTAGCGAACCAATTGCTGTCTGAATTCATCACCCTAGGTGCCGATAAGCAACGTCTTAAGGTTTGGTTAGCACAATACTTACTCACTACAGACCAGGCCACGGATGAGCGCGACCGCCTACTGCAACAAATGCAACGTAGCCTTATCGTGCTTGATGAATTACTGGCGAGGGATCAACAGCTAGCTGTCAATCAACAAGATATTACTGACATTCGCGAGCAAGTGCGCATCTTGTCTATTTTAGAAGTGAATGTCGCGACGTTAGCGCAAAGCCTGCAACAGGAACCGGCTGCCAATGGGAATGAGGCCCAAACATGGACCTTATTAATTGAAACCTTTGATAGGTTAGAAGGGCTTGATTTGCGACGGTTGATCGCCCAAGCCATTGAGCGCCAGCGCACACGCTCAGAGCAGGCTGAAACGGCAGCCGTTGATGCCATCGCCCGAGCAAGGCTGATAGTGGCTGGCTTAGCGCTCATCGGTAGCCTGCTTGCCTGCGTGTTTGCCTATATTCTGTTAAAAGGTCTATATGCACCACTTTCCAGGTTACTCGAAGGCACCAGCGCGTTAGTCGCGGGCAACTTTAAGTACCGCGTCGCCGCCATTGATGACAAAGAGTTTCGAGACCTTGCCAGCAGCTTTAACGACATGGCCGCTACCATTGATGCAGCCAATATGAGAGAAGCACGCCACCGCCAGGAAATTGAACTTGAAGTGGCTCAGCGCACGGCTCAACTTCAACATGCAATGGAGAATCTACGCCAAGCTGAAGTTAGGCAGAAGCAATTTTTAGCCGATATCAGTCACGAATTGCGCACCCCGGCAACGTCTATTCAAGGGGAAGCTGAAATTGCACTACGTGGCACTGACAAACAGGCGTCCGAGTATCAGTTTTCCCTGCGCCAAATTGTAGCCGCCAGCAAAGACTTGGCTAAGCGCATCGACGAGTTACTGATGTTGATCCGCGATGACCAAAAGTTAGGGCAAGTAACTTTGACACCCATGCAGGCGCCTGAATTGGTTCAAGTGCTGGTCGACCAAGCGCAAAGCTTCGCTACGGTGAGTCAGCGTAACATTGAGGTCGCATGTGATCTCGCCGATGCTGACGCTTGTGACGTCGCCGTTGAGCTCGATAAATTGCTGCAAGCGTGGCAAATTATTCTCGACAATGCGGTCAAGTACTCACCTCCCAATTCTCTCATTCGCGTTTTAATCGACGTAGCGTCAGAGATGAATACGACCTATGTGAATGTTTCGGTGACTGACCGTGGGATCGGCATTAAATCCGATGATATTGGCCGTGTAACCGAACGCAATTTTCGCGCTCAGAACGCGCGGCAGGCAAGGCCAGATGGGCTTGGTATTGGGCTGGCACTGGCACAAACCATTGTGTCGCAACATCAAGGCCGATTGCGCATTGAGAGTCAAGTTAATCAGGGCACCTGTGTAACACTGCAGTTACCTACCCTGCGCTCAAGCGTTGATGCGTAATCAACAGGAGTTTTCATGACAATTTTAGTGGTAGAGGACGACCCCAGAGTTGCTGATTTTTTACAACGCGGGTTGCGCGCGGAAGGCTACCAAGTCGATGTCTGTAGTGATGGCGCGCAAGCCGTTGCTTGCGTGCAGCAGTTGCAACCTGAAGTAGTCATTTTAGACCGCATGCTGCCAAATCTTGATGGCGTCAGTGTATGTCAAATTATACGCGGCATGCAGCTTGATACGAAAATCATTATGTTATCTGCGCTGAATGAAGTGGATGCGCGCGTTGAAGGTTTGCGGATTGGTGCCGATGATTACATGGGTAAACCATTTTCGTTTGAAGAATTGTTATTACGTATTGAGATACAGCGCAATTCACGACATGCCTCGCCTGGGACGCATGAAATCCGTCAGCATGATATCGTGTTCAACCTTGATAAAATGAGTGTCACCAAAGGTGCGCAAAAAGTAGAGTTCACCGCGAAGGAACTCGCCATCCTTGAAGTACTCATGCGTACGCCTGGCAAAGTGTTCAGTCGTGAACGGATTCTTTCAAAAGTATGGGGGCTTAGCGAAGACCCCTTGACCAATGTAGTCGATGTATATATTGGACGACTACGCAAGAAGCTCGATGCGCAAAATCCCGAGCGTTACATTCAAACTCTGCGGGGCCTTGGGTACTTTTGGGTAGAATAAATGCGTTTGTTCATCCTATGTTCATTTGACTGTTAGTTTATTTTAACCACCTGCTCAGGTGGTAGACAGGCCGCCACCTTACACTGGTAACAGTTAACCAATGTGAGGTGAGTTATGAAATTAGTCACAGCAATTGCTGCAACCTTAGCTTTAAGTTCCAACGCCTTTGCCGCCAACTACAGTAACCAAGGGATTACCCCTGCTATGCTTGAGCAGGCACAGCAAGCTTGGGGAGCGGCACTGATCCAGATCAGTAAGACTTACCAAGAGGAAGGTCACGAAGCTGCAACCTTACTCGCCACTCAAATCATTGAGCAGGCATACGGTTATCAGCTTGGCGATGTGTTATTCAAGCCAACACTAGCATCAGGGGAGCAGACATTTAGAACCACGAGTGAAGGTGCCTTGGCTTACTTTGTCGGTGGTAATGACGATTTTCCATATGACACTGGCTTCGCGCTCAAGGGTTGGAGTGAGTTTGGCTATGAAAATGCCGCCATTTTTATCCATGGCGACGTTGCGATGACTATGGGTCATGTGCATCTAACCAATCAGTATGGTGATGTAACGACCGTAGATAAAACTTGGGGTTTTAAACTCACTGACGATGATCAGTTGCGCATTGTCTTACACCACTCGTCGCTACCTTACAGCGGCTACTAATCATGCAGCGCCAGCCTTAGGCAAGTTAGGCTGGCGCTTTTATTCAGGGTGCCTCTACCCTTGTCGCATGCACAAAACCAAGTGCACCCCGTTGCATGGTCACCTCGACACTTTGCCCAAGGTCAAATGCGTGTTCATGTATTACACGCAGCCTGTACTCGTCATTCTCCACTTCTATGAGCGGATAAGAGTGTGTGCGTAAGCGATATTCAATAATTTGCGCAACCTCAAAACGTTCGGTATATGTCTCGCCCCAAGCGAAAGATTGGTTAATAAAGCTGACCAGCCACATACTTGCTATTACGCTACTGATAAGAATCCACTCGGTTTGGAAAACTTTTTTATACCAAGGCGTACGCGACGGGTTTTCTTCCATAATGTACATCGAGCGTGCGTTACGCTGCCGCGATAACATGTACAAAATGAGCGTAAAAGCGGCGCCTAAAAGTACCCCTAATCCGCTTAGCCATGCCCCGGCAACTACATTGCCATTTAGTAAGCGACCGAAATGGAATACCACCCACGCCAATACACCAAAACCAATAAAACTAATCGGAATACGCATTCAGCAGTCCCTTGCTTGTACTGATGGTTACAAATACTTCACCCAGCTGCGCTGGCACAAACACCAATTCAATAGCGTTCAAAGCCAGATACACCCAAAAGTATGAACCCAAGGGGTTCATGTCAAGGCGAGTTAAAAGCATAAATGCTCGGGCATGGTTCCATGCCCGAGCCAATTCACATTAATATTCAGTGAACCCTTAACTGAAACGCCCCTGTGCCGCTGCTAAATGGACACACGATAATCGTGTAGTGACCCGCCGGGAAGTAGTCATTGACTAACGAGTTTGTACCACTGCCACCATCGTCATCGTAAAAACTGGTCGGCCCTTCTATTTCCAGTACCGTATCGAAATTATCTGACTCTGCACTCACTCTCACACGACGCCCATCTGGCACGTGCAAGTTGAAACGAGCTGACGATGATTGCAGCATACCTCGCAGTGACTCGCCAATTTCGACGTTGCCGCCACTGACCAGGTTGTCAGCAGACTCGAGCAAACGCATTTGAATTGTATACAGACCATAGGTATCAGAACCGTCACTAAACGGCGTGGTTGCACTTAACTGATAACTACCTGGCTGTAAAAACACATTCAAGCGAGCATTTAAGCCATCGCCACTGTCATCATCCGTTTGATTGACACTGTTGCCTTCAAGGCGCAGATAGCTGTCAAACTGGTCGCTTTTCATGTCAAATTGATAAATGCCTTGCTCGTCGATTTGCAACGAATAACGCGTTGGCTGGCCCTGTAAATAGCCAGTAATTTCTTCACCAGACATCAGCTGATCTGTATTGCCAACTTCGACCCACTCTGATTGCAAGCGAAATGGCCCGTAGGAAGACGCATCTTGACCACTTACTACGAGTAACAACGACTGATTCGATAACCGCTCATCAATAAATGCAGCTAGCGTACGATCAGTGCCCTGCTGGATAACCTCAAACTGGTCGTTAAGCAAAATCAACTGACCTTGCAGCGCACCGCTTTGGCGTAAGCTTAAAATACCTGTGCGCTGAGGGTTCAAGCGGAAAGCTTGATAGCGTGAACCGTCTTTTAAATTGACGGGGCTTGATTGGGTCAACTCGCCGCGATTCTCAGTGCGAAAATCAAATCGCTCGCTGCTCACAGAGGCAGTCGCTGCCACCGCTGGCCCTGAATAATGCATGGTAGCAGCACCGATAACGCCGCCAACTAAAATACTTACCACTATCGCTAACTTACTGGTTTTCATGTTGTTATCTCCGAGTACGGCCGCTGTTGTGCCTACGCTTATTGTACGCCGAAGTAACAACGTGTGAACAAAAATTTAACCGCCAATTGAGCTAAAAACAGTTTTTATGAATTTTGTGCTTATCCAGATAGTTCAGCATAAAAAAATCCTTTTCTTAGAACAAATATTAATTTACCATGCGATCTCATATAGATGTCTAGACGTCTAAATTAATATTTATAGGGGACAATTTTATATGCACAAAG
>JAMCRH010000277.1 GCA_023380515.1 Gammaproteobacteria bacterium
CCCTCGTGCTTCTAACAATGACACCAATGCTTCTAAATCAGTACCACGCTCGATAGCCGTTCCACTATTCAAGTTGGTCACCTTTGGTAAGTCGATTGCCTGCTGCATGTCCAAGTTCCAGTCGAGCAGTCCAATTAAAGTTTGCGTGACATAATTAATAATTCTCGGGCCGCCTGGCGAGCCAACAACGTGTAATACTTGCCCATCCTGATCAAACACAAGCGCTGGCGCCATTGAGCTGCGCGGACGTTTCCCTGGCTCAACTCGGTTTGCTACCGGCTCACCGTCCACTTCCGGAACCCAGGAGAAATCAGTAAGCTGGTTGTTCAAGAGAAAACCATGCGTCATAACCCCAGAGCCAAACCCAAATTCAATCGTGGTCGTCATCGACACGGCGTTGCCGTATTGATCAACAATACTAAAATGGCTAGTGTTCGGGAATTCCGGCGACTGGTCGTCACCACGCAACAGGTCTTCTAAACTGCCTGGCAACGCATGTCCCATGTCGGTGCCGCCAATGGACGCACCGCGCATTTCTAAATACTCTTTATCGAGCAACGCCGAAATTGGCACTTCAAGGAAATCCGCATCGCCGATATATCGATTGCGGTCTGCAAACGCTAACCGTGACGCTTGAGTAAAGAAATGCAGCGCTTCCTCACCATTTGGCTCGAGGCCATGTAGTTCAAATGGCTCAAGGAACGCCATAATTTGCAACATGGTGATGCCCCCTGAACTCGGCGGACCCATGCTGCAAATCTCAAAAATACGATAACCGCCGCATACTGGTTCGCGCCATACCGGCTGATAACTGGCGAGATCTTCCAATTCTAGGAGTCCAGGCGCTACTTCGCTTGTCTGCACGGCATTGACGATGGCCTCAGCAATCGGTCCTTGATGGAGTGCGTCAGCGCCCTGCTCTGCAATTGCCCGCAGGGTATTCGCTAATTCAGGATTTTGCTTGCGGCTATTGGCTTGTAACGGCTGTCCGTTGGGCCAAAAATAATCTCGCGCGGCACCAAGTTGGGTCAGTCCCGGGTTTAGTTCCATCGCAACTAGTTGCGCAAGCCGCGGAGAAACCGTAAACCCCGCGTCAGCAAGCTCGATGGTGCTAGTAAACAGCGCCGGCCATTCAAGCTGCCCCCAGCGCTGATGCGCTGCCTCTAAACCGCGCATTACGCCCGGCGTGCCGACCGAACGGCCGCCGACTAATGCCTCTAAATAGGTTGGTGGGTTTCCGTTTTCATCAAGAAAGAGCTCCGGGCTTGCTGCCATCGGAGC
Source organism: Gammaproteobacteria bacterium (assembly GCA_023380515.1). Next base: position 1,282 of record JAMCRH010000277.1, read on the forward strand.
AGTTTCCCTGGCATCAAGGCTATACAGCCGTTGTTCGTTGTTGTCCCAATACAATAAAAATGCGCCACCGCCGATGCCAGAGGACTGCGGCTCAACTAAAGTCAGCATTGCTTGGACAGCCACAGCAGCATCGATTGCGGTACCGCCATTGCGAAGTACGTCGAGTCCCGCTTCCGTAGCATAAGGATTCGCTGCAGCAACCATATAGTTTTGCGCGTAGACAACCTGATTATCAGTGCGCCCGGTCGCTGCTTCTGGGTCAGCAACCGCGCTAGCGGTTTGATCATCAGAGTAAGGTGCGCACGCACTAAGCCAAAGTGAACTTGCCAATAAAGTGAAGGCAAATCGAGACCGTTGAAAAAATGAAGACTGATTCATAAACTGGTTTTTAAGAGGCATTTTAAAGACCGCTCATTTTGCGAAGGATGAATGTTTAAGGTTATCATACGAAGCTTAAGATTTTTCGCAACGTTTAAGGACGACCATGACTCAATCATTCCCGTTACGCTTTTTGCTCGCACCTGCTGTGATTGCACTCATCTGTGTCGTCATTTCCTTGCAGCCGCATTGGCATCATTACCTTGCACTCACTGAAGATGGCCTTTTAGCTCAACCTTGGCGGATTTTTACCACACACCTCGTTCACCTTAACGACCAACATTTACTGATGAATCTAGTCGCATTATTCCTACTTGCCGTGATTTTTCGCCAACAAGCCCAAGGGCGATTACTGGTGAATGTCATGGTTATCAGCGCGTTGTTTGCAACCATTGTTCCCATTGCTGTCAGCCAAGAGTACTTATTTGTCGGATTGTCTCGCGTACTCCACGGTAATGCCGTATTCGCCGGTGTCACGATGGCGAAACAAGGTCATAAAGTCGGTTTTGTTGTGCTTGCTGCAGTTGTTGTCAAACTTATTGTCGACATGACTGTACAGAGTGGTTATCAAGACTGGCTTGGTGCAGAAGTGGCCTATTTGTCTCATTTAGGCGGAGCCATTGGTGGAGCCCTTGCCGTACCTGGTCTGCGTCGCAAACCAATAGAACTGATCAAACGATAAAAAAAATGGGCAGCGTAATGCTGCCCATGTTATCGAACTTTAACCATTCGTCACTATTTCAAGTTGTTTTCAAACAACTTATAAATCCGACGGTATTGATCTAACCAGCTTGACGGTTGCACGAAGCCGTGCGGCTCGACCGGGAAGATTGCTGTTTCAAAGTTCTCTTTTTCCAGCTCAATTAAACGCTGAACTAAGCGTACCGAGTCTTGAAAGAACACATTGTCATCGACCATTGGCGCACTAATCAACAGTGCGTCCTCTAAACCTTCCGCGAAGTAAATCGGTGAGCTGCGACGATACGCAATCATATCGTCCTGCGGTAAGTTCAGAATGTTCGAAGTGTAACCTGTGTTGTAATGAGCCCAGTCAGTCACCGGACGTAACGCAGCACCGGCCTTGAACAGTCCAGGCTCGTTAAACAAGGCCATGAAGGTTAAGAAGCCACCGTACGAACCACCGTAGGTGCCGACCCGCTCGACGTCAACGTTACGATGCTCACCGAGCCATTTCACCACGTCAACTAAGTCTTCGACTTCCGGCCATCCCATTTGGCGATACACAGCAGTGCGCCAATCGCGGCCATAGCCCGCTGACCCCCGAAAATCCAGATCCAACACCACGTAACCTTGCTCGGTTAGCTTGCTGTGGAACATAAATTCACGGAAGTAATTCGACCAACCTGCGTGAGCGTTTTGTAAATAACCTGCACCATGGATAAACACCACTGCCGGATATTGTTCTGCGCGCTCAGCATCAAAATCAGCAGGCACATAGACACGGCTATAAATAGGATCATCAACATGGCTTGACGGCACTGGCACGATCTCAGGCAATGGCCAAGGTTTAGCGACGAACTCCGCTGACACCGTTTCGGTTAAACGCATGGCTGCAACATTCGGCTGCGCATCTTGGACATACACTTCAGGTGGCTGATGCACGCTCGAATGCGTTAATAACAACCGGTCTTCGTTCGGGCTCAATTGATATGATGTCATCCCACCTAAATCAGTCAATTGCTCAACTTCGCCGCCACTCACCGCAACCCGATAAATCTCGAAGATACCCGGATGTGGTTTATTTGCCTGAAAATAAAAGGTATCGCCAGCCGCATTCAATGTGACTTGATCGACTAAATAACGCCCCGACGTCAGCTGACGAACACGGTTGTTGTCTAA
>JAMCRH010000278.1 GCA_023380515.1 Gammaproteobacteria bacterium
ACACGTCTGTATCGCACTCAAAATTGTGAAAGGCGGAAAATTCGAGAGTGACCAGTTGGCGTTATGGGGGAATGATTAATGGTTAAAATGACTTTAGCGTTGGCCCATCATTGGATGTGAAATATCAAAACTGGTGATAGACTCTCGAACGTTCGCACTCAAAATGAGATGATGTTTTTTGTCGGCGTTGTTTTGACAAGAATAGTGAAATCGAGTCTGGATTGCAAATGCTTATCAAACGTATACTAGTTGCCTCCGTGTTTGGAATGTTGTTCGGTATTGTTGTGAGTGAGATGTAAACAGGGTGACTGCGTCAATATGATCGTGCTCCACAACGCATCGAATTAACCATCCCGGCAGGGACTGCAGAAAAGATCACTCAAGGGCAGGCGGCGCCTGGCATCCCAACAGACATGGGGTTTGTGCTGGGCGATACTCTTGTGGTTATTAATCAGGATACTGTTGCCCATCAACTTGGCCCGCTTTGGATTCCTGCTACTTCAACTGCCAGTCTTCAACTTCAACAGGCAGGTAATCTCGCCTTTCAGTGTTCGTTCGAGCCGACCCATTATTTTGGCTTGGATGTGCGAGCTTCACTCGACACCAGCACCCGCATTATTGGAATCCTTGAAGCTGGTATCCCGATGGGCATCCTGGCCTACTTATACGGCGCATTGGTCTGGCCATTAAAAAAGCGAACGAATTGATTTTCATTTGTTTTTCCTGGAGGTTGTAATGCAGCGCAAGACTTTGTGGATTGGGGTAACCATTATTGCGGTTCTCGTGGTGGCAACTGCGATTGTCTTTTTGACTCAAAAGCATACTTTGCTCGGTGCAGTTATTAATCCGCCTGCACATGCTGCTGAAATCAAGTTAACTGATAGCAATGGAAAACCTTTTGCCTTGAGTAACATGCAAGGCAAGGTGGTGCTGTTATATTTCGGTTATACCAACTGCCCCGATGAATGTCCGCTGACCATGGCACATATAAAACAAGCTTTCGACATTCTAGGCGATAAATCCAAAAATGTTCAAGTTGTTATGGTCAGCACAGATCCTGTGCGGGATACGCAGCAGGCTTTGAAGGATTTCATGGCAAAGTTCAATCCGACCTTCCTTGGTCTTACCGGCACACCGGTAGAGTTGCAGAAAGCCTGGGAGGATTATGGCGTCACTGTTGAGAATGGCGGCGAAACCCACTCTACTTTCCTTTACGTAATCGATCAGGCCGGAAACATACGCGAGACTTTTCAGCCTGATACGCAGCCGGATAGCATCGCAACTGACGTCAGCTTCCTTTTAACGGGCAAATAAGTCGCTTCGTATAATTTCCATGATTATTCGGAAAATGTTCAGCCGCAGTTGGATCGTAGCCACACTTTTGGTTGTTGTTGCTGCGTCGGTTTGTGTTCGCTTGGGGATTTGGCAATTGGATCGTTTGGCTGAGACTCGCGCATTTAATGCGCATGTCTATGCGGTGCGCGCCATGCAGCCGCTGGACTTGCCTGCCCAGATCGATCTGACCACAATGGAATGGCGCGCTGTCCATTTGAGCGGCACATATGACTTTGAGAATCAAGTTGCGATTCGGAATCAATTCAACGGCGATCAATTCGGATATCACTTGATCACACCGCTTCATCTCTCGGACGGGACAGCGGTTCTCGTTGATCGCGGCTGGATTCCCGCTGACGGTAATTCCGCGCCCGCTGATTGGCGCAAGTACGATCAGCCGGGGCAGGTCGCTCTCAGCGGAATCGTCCGCCTCAGCGAAACGAATCCCCCGCTCGGGGGTGCGTCTGACCCGACTTTGACTCCCGACCAGACGCGGCTCGATTTCTGGATATTTGTCAATGTCGGGCGCATTGGCAGTCAAATTCCATATCCTGTTTTACCGGTCTATATTCAACTTGACCCGAAGCCAAATCAAAGTGATCCGCCCATCCCATTTCAGCCCACGTTGGACTTGAGTGAAGGTTCGCATCAAAGTTATGCTTATCAATGGTTTTCTTTTGCGGCGCTGTTCATTATCGGCTATTCATTTTATGTGAATAAGCAGGAGTCAAAGAAAAAGTGAAATTCTCAATTTCATCCTCGTTCACTCGTTTGGCGCTGGTTCTGTTCGTAAGCATCTTGCTGTTGACCATTGCAGGCCGCGTCACATTTCTGACTGGCGCGGCTCTGAGTTGCACTGGCTGGCCTCTGTGCATACCGGTCGGGGCTTTCGGATGGATCAAGCTGATTCACGTTGTCTTTGCAGGCTTGTCGGCCATTTTGATGATCTGGCTTTATCTGAAAGCCTGGCGTGAACAACGCGATGATTCTGTTTTGCTCTCGTTGACGACCACCACGACCATTCTGTTTTTCGGGCAGGCCTTTGTCGGTGCGATACAAGTTGTGCGCGGCTTCCCGATGCACCTAGTGGTTCTGCATACTTTTACCGCGGTCGCTCTTTGGATTTCGTTGATCATGCTCGTCTTGATGTCCAGCATGTTAGCTCGTGATGGAAAAGAATTTCCTGCGCAGGTCTTTCGTCGACGTGTGAGCGATTTTTTTGTTTTGAGCAAACCCTTGATTGTTGGATTGTTGCTTATCACCACCTTTGGAGGTCTCGTGATGGGTGGCAAGGCCTGGCCTTCACCTGCCCTGGCTTTTTGGACACTGCTTGGCGGTGCGTTGGCCGCGAGCGGGTCATCAGCCCTGAATCAATATATTGACCGCGAACTCGACAAAAACATTCAGCGCACATCCAAACGTCCGCTCGCTGCCGGCCGTTTGACTCCCGCCGAGGGGCTGGCTTACGGGCTAGCCCTCTGTTTGACGAGTTATTACATTCTGGCTGGCTTTGTAAACCTGACCGCGGCTCTTTTGTCTCTGGCCGGGATTTTCTATTACGTGATCTTTTATAGTGTCCTGCTCAAGAAAGCCACTGTTCAAAATATCGTGATCGGCGGTGGCGCCGGAGCCATCCCGCCGATGGTGGGTTGGGCGGCGGCAGCCGGACATCTTACTCTCGCGGCTTGGATCCTGTTCCTGATTATCTTCATGTGGACTCCTCCGCACTTCTGGGCGCTGGCGATTGTCCGCATGAAAGACTATGAACATGCCGGTGTCCCGATGCTGCCTGTTGTGAAAGGCGAGCGCGAGACGCGCTGGCAGATTTTGATTTATACCTTTGTGCTGGTTGGTGTGACCTTGCTACTTCCGCTCATCAAGGCCACCGGAATGGTTTACCTGGTCTCGGCCCTTGTGCTTGGTTTGTGGTTGATCTATGGCGCCTGGCGCGTCTGGACAGTGCCCGGCAACAAAGTAGCCTGGACGATGTATCGCTGGACAAGCATGTATCTGGCGTTTATATTTTTGGCATTGATGATTGACGCGGTGGTGTAGTTCAGCATGACTTTTATTGGCGCTTGCTGGCAAGGGCAAGCGCATTCTCTTTATTTGGTAAAATCCATACACCATGTCGGGTCGGTTACAACGCCTCCCTGCCATTAGCTTGGCCGTAGTTCTATTATTCACTGTGCTTGCTGCCCTATCTTGGGTTAACTATGGTTATGCCCAGGAACATCCCGGCGGAGTAGACTTTATGACGCACTGGGTGGCGGCACGAGCCGTTTTGCGAGGTGTTTCTCCGTATAGCCCCGAAGCAGCAACTGAAGTGCAGATGCTCTTTTATGGTCATCCAGCCTCTCCGGGCGATAATGAATTCCTGGTCGTTTATCCGATTTATTACATCATCATGTACCTGCCGTTTGGGTTGATCGCAGATTACATCCTGGCTCGTACTGCATGGTTGACGGTTGCTGAAATCCTGTTGGTGGTCATTGCTCTCTTATCTGCCCAGGCAGTTGATTGGAAACTCAGTCCCAGGTTCATGCCGTTATATCTGGTCTTTTCGTTATTCTGGTATCAGGGCTTGCGCGCCGTGATCAATGGAAATATCGTGGTGTTTGTGACTTTCTGGCTGGTGGTGGCATTGGCCGCGTTGCAAAACCGTAGAGATATGTTCGCTGGCGTGGCGTTAGTCATAGCAACGGCCAAACCGAACCTGGCGCTTCTGCCTGTCTTGTGGGTGGGTATATGGGCCGTATATACGCGTCGCTGGAATGTGTTGAAGGGTTTTCTTGGCAGTCTGATCCTTTTCGTGCTCGTGGGTACGGCAGTCTTTCCTCAGTGGCTGATCCAACTCCCGCAGTTAATGATGCGTTATCCATCATATAATCCACCGACTAGTCCTGCTATGGTGCTTAATTTGTGGCTGCCGGGGATCGGACTTGGGTTAGGTTTTGCTCTTGCCTTAATAGCCGCCAGTATCTTGTTGTGGGCATGGTGGCGTTTTCGACTAAGCGATTATCCGGTTTTTCTATGGGTCTATTGCCTGACCCTGGTAATCAGCCAATGGATTGGGATTACTACCGGCCTGGGAAAT
>JAMCRH010000279.1 GCA_023380515.1 Gammaproteobacteria bacterium
CGTGCGGAGCTTCCAAACACTCCGGAGAGCAAGCGCCTGTTAAGGCCTGCGATGATTGAATCATTGATTGAGTATACGCCGATAAATCGCGATGAATTTTTACAGGCTATCCCTTCGTATGTTCGATCAGCGACCGCTCCTGAGGAAGGGAAATACTTAGAGCAAGTGTTTGAGATTATTGAGATGAGTATATAGCCTCGCTCGTGAAACATAGGTTTGCAGCAACCTTCTGACTAGATTGGAGTTTGTATCTCCAAATAAATTTGAGTAGTTTTCATTCAATGGGTATAAAAAAATGCCCATAAGGAACCCAAGGATGACCAACGATAAAACCAATCACTCACAGACCGCCGCTTTTATCTGGTCGGTTGCCGACCTGCTTCGCGGTGATTTTAAACAAAGCCAGTATGGGCGAGTGATTCTCCCGTTCACGCTACTGCGTCGCCTCGAATGCGTGCTGGAGCCTAATAAAGACAAGGTATTAAGCGCTGCTAAAGAGCATGAGGCCAAGCCGGATGCTGTTCGCGAAAAGCTGTTGTTGCGCGCGGCTGGCTTGCAGTTTTTCAATGCGTCACCGCTTAATCTGAGCAGTCTGTCTGACAGTCAGACGGCAGATGACTTGATGAGCTATGTGCAGTCATTCAGCCAAGATGCGCGTGAAATTTTCGAGCATTTTCATTTTGAAGACTTTGTTCAGCAACTCAGTGCCAATAACTTGCTTTACCAAGTTGTTCAGCGCTTTGCCAGTATTGACCTTAGCCCTAGCTCTATCAGTAACTTTGGCATGGGGCTTATCTTTGAAGAGTTAATCCGAAAGTTTGCCGAGAGCTCAAACGAAACAGCGGGTGAACACTTTACACCGCGCGACATTGTGCACTTAACGACGTCTTTAGTGCTTACAGGGCAAGAGAAGCGTCTGTCCCCGAGCAGCATTGTGACAATCTACGACCCCACGGCTGGAACGGGTGGATTCTTATCTGAGGGTGATGAGTACATTCAGCAAATCAGTGATGGGGTGACTGTTTCATTGCATGGCCAAGAGCTTAACCCAGAGTCTTACGCGATTTGTAAAGCGGACATGCTGATTAAGGGGCAAGACGTCAGCAACATCAAGTTGGGTAACACCTTGTCGGACGACCAGCTGGGTACCAACAAGTTTGACATCATGCTGTCCAACCCGCCTTTTGGTGTGGAATGGAAAAAAGTACAAAAACAAGTTGCTGACGAGCACAAACAACGCGGTTTTGATGGACGCTTTGGCCCTGGTTTGCCGCGTGTCTCTGATGGCTCGCTCTTATTCCTATTGCACTTGGTTAGCAAAATGCGAGACGCCAGTGAAGGCGGTTCACGTATTGGCATCATCTTAAATGGTAGTCCATTATTTACCGGTAGTGCTGGCAGTGGTGAGTCTGAGATTCGTCGTTACCTGCTACAAAACGATTTGGTTGAGGCTATTGTCGCGCTGCCTACGGATATGTTCTACAACACCGGTATTTCCACCTATGTATGGGTGCTTTCAAACGGCCTTGTTGATCAAATCCGTACCGAGGGTAAAATTGCCCCTTTCCCACCTGGGGTTAACGCACCATTTCGCTCACGGGCATGCCAAGGCGGGTTAATTTATTAAGTACGGCGACCCGTACATAACCCTCTCCGACCTGCGCGTTGTAACTATGGTAACGCAACCGCTCGCCGGTCAGGCTTTTGAACCGCCACATCGCGGTTTCCGCTAATGAACGCTGGTGGTAACCGGTATCATGCTTCCATTGCGCTAACTGGCCTTGCTTCAAGGCTTTAACTGCGTCGTTTCGCGGGTGGTCTCCACGCCAGTATCTAGCGTTGCTGCGCGGCGGTATACATGGTGTTGCGTTTTTACGGGCTATTTCCCGGTAACATTCTTTGGTGTCGTAGGCTCCGTCACCGGTTACCTTGCCTACTTTTCGGCGGCCCATTTTCTTTAGCATCGTCGGGAGAACTTCGTTGTCTCCGACATTAACCAGAGAGACTTCTTCACACACGACTTGTTGGCTTTCGACGTCTACGCCTAGGTGGAGTTTACGCCAAGTACGACGCTTTTCTTGGCCATGCTTGCGCACTTTCCATTCGCCTTCACCGAATACTTTTAGTCCGGTCGCATCAAACACCACGTGTGCTACAGAACCTGACGGGCGTGGTATTTTCACCTTCACTGTGCGAGCCCGCTTGCTGACACTGCTGTAATCAGGGCTTTTTAGCGGCACATTCATCAAATTAAACAAGGAGTTTAAGAAACCTTCGGTACTGCGCAAGCTGAGTTTATACACAGCCTGAAGCATCATGAACGTGACGATAGCTTGGTCGCTGTATATCAGGTCTCTGCCACGTTTGCCGTTTGGTGTATCATGCCACCACTGAGCGATAGCTTTCTCGTCCAGCCAGAACGTCACTGAGCCTCGTTGTTTAAGGGCTTTGTTGTATTCAGACCAGTTTTTAACTCGGTATTTTGCTTTGCTCATTGCGGTGTCTAGTATCAGCTTGGTTTGGCGATCTGATCAACGCTAACTGAGAAAGTTCCGCTATTTGTTCAACAAGGCCCTTTCAAACAGCAAGGTCGCTAAGCGCAAGGGCAAGGTTCAACTGATTGATGCCAGTGACCGAGCGACTAAGATGCGCAAATCCTTGGGAAGTAAGCGTCAGTTTGTCAGTGATGTTGACCAAGACGATATTGTTCGCATGTATGGCGACTTTGAGGGCTCGAAAAAGAGCAAAATCTTCCCTAACGAAGCGTTTGGCTATCGACGCATTACGGTTGAGCGGCCATTAAAACTGAATTTCCAAGCCTCACCTGAGCGCATTGCCCGCGTTTTGGATGAAAAAGCCATACAAAAGCTGCCTGAAGAGACGCAAAGTGCGTTAACAGCAGCCTGTGAGACCATTGACCCAGAAACGCTTTATCGCAATCGCAAGTCATTTCAAAAGATACTCAAGTCAGCTCTTACAGATAATGGCGTTAGCCTGAGTGCACCGCAGTTAAAAGCCGTTCTGAACGCACTTAGTGAGCGTGACCCCGAGGCCGACGTTTGTACCGATAACAAAGGCAATGTTGAAGCTGATTCCAGTCTGCGTGATTACGAGAACGTGCCACTTACTGAGTCCATCTATGACTACTTCGAGCGTGAAGTGAAGCCCCATGTTCCGGATGCATGGATTGATGAGTCGAAGCGCGATGAAAAAGATGGTGAAGTCGGTATCGTAGGCTTTGAAATCCCGTTTAACCGTCATTTCTATGAGTTCACCCCACCACGTCCTCTTGAAGAAATCGATGCGGATTTGAAAGAGTGCACGGACCGTATCAAGCAGATGATTGAGGGGTTGTCGGCATGAGTTTTCCAGGGTATGCGGAGTATAGCGAGAGTAATTACGCCTTTATAGGTCACAAGCCTCGCATGTGGATTGAGGGGCGCTTAAAAAACGGAGTAGAAAGATTTATCAGCGGAGGAACACCAGACAGCAATAATCCTGAATATTGGGATCACAACGCTGGTATTGGCTGGGTTTCTATTGCAGATATGTCTCGTGATTACCTGATAACAAGTACAAATAAACGACTTTCAAAGCTAGGCTTAATGGCGAAAAAGCTGGATGTGCTTCCCAAAGGAAGTTTGCTCTACTCCATATACGCGACATTGGGCTCTGTCGCAGAGCTTCAAATTGAAGCAGCAACAAACCAAGCGATTCTTGGACTTGTACCAAATATTTCGGTGGTTTCCCCTAGGTTCCTACGTTGGTGGCTAGTCTCCTTAGAGCATTACGTTAAAAGAGTTGCATCAAGTAATACACAGGATAATTTGAATTCAGAAAAAGTTAGGAATCTCCCACTGTTGGTTCCAAGCTCACACGAGCAAACCCAAATCGCCCGTTTCCTCGACCACGAAACCGCGAAAATCGATGCCTTGATTGCTGAGCAGAAGCGCTTGATAAAGCTGCTTCAAGAAAAGCGCCAAGCCGTTACTTCGCACGCAGTGACCAAAGGCCTAGACCCGAATGTTCCGATGAAAGATTCAGGCGTAGAGTGGCTTGGGGAAGTGCCGGCGCATTGGGGGCTCTCTAAATTAAAGTTTTTAATTGAACGACTTATCGACACTGAACATAAAACTGTGCCCTTTGATGATGATGGAGATTTTTATGTTGCGAGAACATCTGATATCCGAAATGGTAAGCTAGATTTAAATCACGCCAGACGGACTGATAGTGAGGGTTACACTGAATGGACAAAGAGGGGGCCCCCCCGAAAAGGCGATATAATTTTTACTCGCGAAGCGCCCGCCGGTGAAGCTTGTATTGTTCCAGTGGATGATAAAATCTGCCTTGGCCAAAGAACTGTTTTAATCAAATTAAATGAAGATTTATTAATTTCTGGATTTACACTTTGGTCGATATATGGAGGGTTGGCATCAAGGTTTATTAAAGAACTCTCGCAAGGTTCAACAGTCTCACATATAAATATGTCAGATATTCCAAATACTCCAATCTTGCTTCCCCCCTTAAATGAACAGGTCGATATTGACAGATATTTAATGTCAATGACCGGAAAATATGACTTGCTAATGATAGAGTCAGAACGCCTGATGCTACGATTAACTGAACGCCGTTCAACCCTGATTTCAGCCGCAGTTACAGGCAAAATCGATGTGCGAGATTGGCAGCCGCCGGCTGATGAAAGCGCCTTTGACGAAGACGTGCAAAAGGCAGGTATGGAAGCATCCGCATGAGTACAACAGCGGCCTTACAATTATTGAAGCAAGTAATGGAGTATTAAGTCATGGCAGACAGTCGCGAACGGTTTTTTCAAAACGACATCATCAAGTCACTTAGCGAGCAAGGCTGGCTTGTGGGCAGTGCGTCCGAGTACGACAAAGCACATGCGCTATACCCTGAAGATTTGATTGGGTATTTTAAAGACGCGTGGCCAGAGCGCTGGGATAAGTTTTGCAAGAGCAATCCGCAAAACCCAGAGCAAGTTTTCGTTAAAAAGACCGTTCGTGAGCTGGAGAAAAAAGGCACCTTGGATGTGCTTCGCCACGGCTTTAAAGTACCCGGTGTTAAAATTGACCTATGTAGCTTCAAGCCCGACCACAGCATGAACCCCGATACTGAGCGGCGATATGCTGCTAATCGGCTTCGTGTGGTTGAAGAGGTGTCCTACTCCCCGCATGCCCGCACCGGTGACTACAATCCGCGACTTGATTTAGTGCTATTCGTTAACGGCATCCCAACGGCGACATTGGAGCTCAAAAGTGAGTTTAAGCAGACCGTTGAGCATGCCAAGCACCAATATATGTATGACCGGCCTGTGATGGCACCCAAAGTGCGCAAACCAGAGCCGATTTTGACGTTCAAACGCGGTGCGCTGGTCCATTTTGCGGTAAGCCAGAATCAGGTGGCTATGACTACCAAGTTGGCGGGTAAAGACACTTACTTTCTGCCATTTAACCGAGGCACTGAAGACGGTGGGGCCGGCAACCCGCGCGCCGAGCACGAAGGCACCTACGCAACAGCTTACCTATGGGAGCAGCTATTTCAGCCAGACGCTTGGCTAAAAGTGATTGGCCGCTTTTTACATCTTGAGAAGAAGACCAAGGAAGACTTTCATGGCAATCGAACTGTGAAGGAAACCCTTATATTCCCTCGGTATCACCAGTGGGATGTGGTCAATAAACTGGTAGAAACCACACGAAGCGAAGGCGCAGGCCAGCGTTACCTAATCCAGCATAGTGCTGTGTATGGACTCCTCCTCTATTGCAAGCACTTTGTTTGATCGAAGCAAAGGTACGACTGCCTACGTGTATCCGGTCTCATTAATGATGCCGTTGCAAGGCATCGGACCCTGATGGGCTATTCGCGC
>JAMCRH010000280.1 GCA_023380515.1 Gammaproteobacteria bacterium
ATTACTACAAAGTGCAAACCTCGGTTTGGACAACTCATTTCAACCCCAAACCCGAGCACAACAATCACCAAAACTTAGTGGGCTTTGAAGTCTACGGCAAACGCCTGCCAGAAGAGCGTACTCAGCGCTTTCACGACGCATTTGATTATGCCCGGCCGCTGGTTGGTGTGGCTTTTTTTCGTAACTCATTTCACCAGAACACCACCTATTTATACGGTGGCGTCCGCCAGAATCTCGTCAGTAACGAGTATATTCAAACCTATCTCAAGGTCACGGGCGGGTTTATTCATGGCTATCGTGGCCAATACCAACATAAGATTCCATTCAATCAACTCGGTATTGCGCCAGCGATTATTCCGATGTTAGGTGCTCAATATAAGCAAGTGAGTGCGGAGATGACGCTTTTCGGTGCCTCTGGAATTATGCTCACAGTCGGTTTAACGTTCTGATTCGTCAGGACTCGTTGTATCGTCGTCAGCCAAGAGATTGCGGTCAATTTGCTTGGCTGGCTGCACGCCGAGTTCACGAAACTTCTCAACCCGTCCTAATAAGTTACCGCGACCCGTGCTCAGTTTATTCATAGCCGCGTCCCAATGTTTACGGGTACCTTCCAGCGCTTGCCCGATCTTTTGTAAGTCGTCGACAAAATTCGCAAATTTGTCGTATAAGCGAGCCGCATCCTGAGCAATCCGTTGTGCATTTTGGTTCTGCTGCTCATACTGCCAGATATTATTCACGGTACGCAGCGCCACTAACAAATTGGTCGGACTCACCAACATGATGTGTTGATCAAGGGCGAGCTTGATGAGCTCTGGATCACGATCAACGGCGAGTAAAAAAGCCGGCTCAATGGGCACAAATAACAACACATAATCGAGTGTGCGAACCCCATCTAGTTGTTGATAACTTTTTTTGCCAAGCTCTCGAATATGATTACGCAGTGACTGGACATGCTCATTTAATGCCTGCGCGCGAACACTGTCATCATCGCTATTAAAGTAGCGCTCGTACGCTGACAGCGATACTTTCGAGTCAATAATCACGTCTTTGTCTTTCGGCAAATGGACAATGACGTCCGGCCGATAACGCTTGCCGTCATCGTTGCGGTGTTGGCTTTGAATGGTATATTCACGCCCTTCACGCAATCCCGATTGCTGCAAAATACGCTCAAGTACGACTTCACCCCAGGATCCCTGTTGGCGTGTGTCGCCTTTTAACGCTCGGGTCAGCGCTTCTGCTTCAGCACTCATTTGCTGATTCAACTGACGCAAACTCGAAATTTCTTGCTGCAAACCTGCCCGCTGCTTCGTTTCGTCACTAAACTGCTGGGCGATTTGCTGACGAAAACCTTCGAGCTGTTTTTGCAGAGGACTTAACGTTGACGCGAGCGACTTTTCTTGTCGCTGCTCAAGTGCGGCGGTTTTCTGTTCAAAGATGCGATTCGCGAGATTCTCGAACTCTTTCTCAAGACGCGCTTCGCTCTTCTCCAGTAACTGAATTTTTTCTTGTAAATGCTGCTGCTCACGCTGATGCGCAACCAGCAGCTTTTCATGCTCGGTATACCAGTGCTGCGTTTCTTTTTGCTCTTGCTCGAGGCGCTCTTGCAGCTTTTGCTCAGCATTGCGTAGCTGCTCAACCTGCTCTAAATCACGCTCACGTTCACGCGCACGCTCTTGTAGCAAGGCTCGGCGGCTCAACCACCAGGGTAGACTAACCAGCACCGCAGTAACCGCGATGCTGGCCAACACTAGCAAAAACAAATCGTCGTTCAGCGACATAGGTTTCCGTTCGTTGTTGTTATTGTTATGGGTTCTGAACTTAGCTTTCCATTTCGGCGATCTTCACCGCCCAAATTGCCGGACCTGCTTGGTGTGCGTTGTTACCTTCACTGTCCACCGCAACCGTCACCGGCATATCTTCGACTTCAAATTCGTAGATAGCTTCCATACCGAGGTCTTCAAACGCCACAACTTTTGCTTGTTTAATTGCTTTCGCCACCAAATAAGCTGCACCACCCACTGCCATCAAGTACACCGCTTTGTGCTTGGCGATACTTTCGACCGTTTGTGGACCACGTTCAGCTTTGCCTATCATGCCAATAATACCGGTTTGCTCAAGCATCAGGTCGGTAAACTTGTCCATGCGTGTTGCAGTTGTTGGGCCTGCTGGGCCAACCACTTCGTCACCCACTGGATCAACGGGGCCAACGTAATAAATAAACTTGTTACTGAAGTCGACCGGCAACTCTTCGCCTTTATCTAGCATGTCTTTAATGCGCTTGTGAGCAGCATCGCGACCGGTTAAGAGCTTGCCCGAAAGCAAAACGGTTTCACCCATTTTCCAATCTTTAACGTCGGCAGCAGTTAAGGTGTCTAAATTCACCCGACGCGCATTGTCGCCAACTTCAAAGGTAATGTCCGGCCAGTCCTCTAATTTTGGTGGTTGCAAATTAGCTGGACCACTGCCGTCTAAATGGAAATGCACATGCCGAGTCGCCGCGCAGTTTGGAATCATAGTAACTGGCTTTGAGGCTGCGTGAGTCGGCATCGACTTAATTTTGACGTCAACCACAGTTGTTAAACCGCCTAAACCCTGAGCACCAATGCCCAATTGATTCACCCGGTTGTAAATCTCTAAGCGCAACTCTTCTTCAGCGGTCTCCGGACCACGCGCAATCAGCTCTTGAATGTCCACAGGGTCCATTAAGGACTCTTTCGCCAGCACTGCCGATTTTTCTGCGGTACCACCGATACCAATACCAAGCATACCCGGCGGACACCAGCCTGCACCCATTTTGGGTAATGTTTCTACAACCCAATCTGCAATCGAGTCGCTTGGGTTTAGCATGGCCATTTTCGTTTTGTTTTCCGACCCGCCACCTTTCGCCGCAATGGCCACTTCGATTTCACCACCTGGCACCATATCGATATGCACTACCGCTGGGGTGTTGTCTTTGGTGTTTTTACGACCACCTGCTGGGTCTGCAACAATCGATGCACGTAATGGGTTATCTGGATTCAAGTACGCGCGACGCGTGCCTTCATCAACCATTTGTTGCACGGTCAGGTCAGTTTTGTCCCACTGCACGTCCATACCCACTTTAACAAAGCAGGTCACAATGCCGGTGTCTTGACACAATGGACGATGTCCTTGGGCCGACATGCGCGAGTTAACAAGCATTTGAGCAATTGCATTTTTTGCAGCTTCGCTTTGCTCTTTCGCATGCGCTTCGGCAAGCGCATTCACGAAATCGAGAGGGTGATAATAGGAGATAAATTGCAGTGCATCTTCGATGCTATCGATAAAATCTTGTTGTCGAATAAGTGCCATGCCAAACCTCTTTTTCGGCGGTGATAGACTGTGCTGGATAATCGCCTTTATGATACTCTGTTATGCAAAGAGCTGCCAGTATTGCAACCGCTTATAACTGGCATTCGACTTATCCGGAGAAGACCTTTTCATGCAATCAAATGTTGAGCTAGCCATTGTTGAGTTACCCTACGCAGACTGGCATGACACCTTGGCGATTTTTCAACACTTTGCCCATGAGCCATGGGCGATACTGCTCGATTCTGCTGATGCTCAGCACCCAAATAGTCGTTTCGATATTTTACTCCGTCACCCGCAACAAACCTTTTGTTGGCCTGAGTCTGACGGCAGTTCGAGCCAACAACCATTCGCCCAATTGCGTGATTTTTTAACCAACAAGCAACTCAAACCGCTGCCGGCAGAGTACCAACATCTGCCCTTTCAAGGTGGCTTAGCCGGCCTCTTTGGCTACGACCTAGGCCGCACCCTCGAACAGCTACCAAACATGGCGGAACAAGACATCGACCTACCCGATTTAGCGGTCGGCTATTATCTGCACGCCTTGATTATCGACCACCAAGAGCAGCGTTGTTTTGCGCTGCAACCGAGTGACTCTGCTGATTCACCGACAGCGTTCTGGCGTCCGAACGGCGTTCGCTCAGAAAACCCAGAGTTCCGTTTAACCTCCGACTGGCAAAGTAACGTCAGTGCCGACCAATACATGCAACGCATCGGTCAAATCCATGAGTTTTTGCGTGCCGGCGATTGTTACCAAATCAATTTTGCGCAGCGCTTTCAAGCTGACTTTAGTGGTGACCCGTGGCAGGCATATGTGCACTTGCGCAGAGCCAATCACGCGCCCTTTTCCGCTTGGATTAAGCTACCACAAGGCGTAATTTTAAGTTTATCGCCTGAGCGCTTTTTACAGGTGGACGCGAACGGCCGCGTCGAAACCAAACCAATTAAAGGCACTTTGCCGCGGCGCGAAGATCCAACTGACGATCAGGCACAAATAAATGCGCTCCGTCACTCCAGTAAGGATCAGGCGGAAAACTTAATGATTGTCGACCTGCTGCGTAACGATTTAAGTCGCGTCTGCTTGCCGGGCTCAGTCCAAGTCCGCAAACTTTTTGCAATTGAAAGCTTTAATGCCGTGCATCATTTAGTCAGCACTGTGGTGGGTCAATTACCTGCCGACGCGCAGTCACTCGATTTACTCAGCGCTGCATTTCCTGGCGGCTCAATTACCGGTGCGCCGAAAATTCGAGCAATGGAAATTATTGATCAGCTTGAGCCTCATCGTCGATCGGTCTATTGCGGCAGCATTGGTTACTTTAGTTTGCATGGCCACAGCGACACCAGCATTACCATTCGCACCCTGTGTTGCGTACACAACAAAATTTACTGCTGGGCCGGCGGCGGGATAGTAATTGATTCGGTCGCCGAGCGCGAATACCAAGAAACATTCGACAAAGTGGCTAAAATTCTGCCGGTACTCA
Organism: Gammaproteobacteria bacterium; assembly: GCA_023380515.1. Next base: position 4,809 of record JAMCRH010000280.1, read on the forward strand.
CTTCATTGTCGCAGTCACAGAGGTCCGCATGAATCGAGCCGAGTTCTTGCAGCGTTTTGCCCTCAGCAGCCGGCCTGAAGTCAACTGGCAATCACATCCGCTAAAGCCATCAGCGGTACTTGTTGCCTTGCAAGAGCAAGACAACGGTTTGCACTTTGTGTTAACCCGGCGCCCTGCACATATGCGCCAACACGCTCATCAAATTTGCTTTGCCGGTGGCCGCCAAGAATCTGCTGACGCCAATTTACTTGCAACGGCCTTACGCGAAGCCGAAGAAGAACTCGGCATTCATGCCCAACAAATTGAAATTATCGGTGATCTTCCAACGCAACCGGTTTTATCCCGCTCGCTGATTCACCCTTATATTGGCATATTACCGAGTGACCTCATGTTTCAGCCCGACCCTGGTGAAGTAGCCGAAATTCTGCGGGTACCGCTCGTAACCCTACTCAACCATGAGCACTACTATACCCAACGGGTAAAACGCCTGCTTTACCATGAGCTGGTATTTATCCCTTATCAAGGGCAACTAATCTGGGGCGCCACCGCCGCCATTATTCGTCGCCTTGCTGATCAAATTTATCCAGAGCGCCAACATCTGGTTCGGCAATTGCCCGATTTATGAACACTTGCCAGTAACGAGGTGACCGACCAGTTGCTTGGTACTTGCAGAAATCTGTTTTTATCCCCACACTATCGCTCTATAAAGAAAGGGAGTATGAAGTAATGATTAGCGTGTTCGACATTTATAAAGTAGGTATTGGTCCTTCAAGTTCTCATACTGTTGGTCCTATGCGTGCTGCTCGCGAGTTTTTAGAGCACGTGAAAACCAACATAGGCCTGGATAAAGTAACGGCTGTTGAAGTTGAGCTATTTGGTTCATTGGGTCAAACCGGTGTCGGCCACGGCACTGGCAAAGCGGTCATTCTCGGACTGGCTGGGGAAAGCCCAGAAACCGTCGACACCAGCAAAGTCGACGCATTTCTTGCCGACGTCGCCAAACATGAGCGACTAACATTACTTGGCGAGCATGAAATAACGTTCCCAGCCAAAGGCGCAATTACCTTTCATCGCCGCAAAACCATGCCCAAGCATGCCAACGCGATGGAATTGCGGGTTTACCAAGGCGACGACGTACTTTTTAAAGACCTTTATTATTCGATTGGCGGCGGCTTCATTGTCCGCGATGCAGATTTCGATGAAAGCCTCGAAGAGGCCATTGAGCAAAGCTCAAAACCGATTCCCTATTCATTTGACAGTGCCAATGAACTCATTCAGAAATGCAAAGAGCACGGCATGCGCATCAGCACACTGATGATGCACAATGAACTGGTGTTTCGCAGCAAGAAAGAGATTAACGATGGCCTGCTGCATATTTGGCAGGTCATGGACGAATGTATTTCCAACGGTATTCAGACCGAAGGTATTCTGCCTGGCGGTTTGAAAGTTCGTCGCCGTGCGCCTGACCTGTATCAGCGTTTAAAAACAGAAAAATCTGCTGACCCCATGCAAGTCATGGACTGGGTGAATCTGTTCGCACTTGCAGTGAACGAAGAGAACGCTGCCGGTGGACGCGTTGTCACCGCACCAACGAATGGTGCAGCAGGTATTATCCCCGCGGTCATGAAATATGCAGACAAGTTTATCCAACCACTCGACTGCGATGCCATCACTCGGTTCTTATTAACCTCTGCAGCCATCGGTATTCTCTACAAAAAGAATGCGTCAATTTCCGGTGCTGAAGTTGGTTGCCAAGGTGAAGTTGGGGTTGCCTGTTCAATGGCTGCGGGTGCGCTAGCCGAGCTGATGGGCGGTGATATCGGTCAGGTTGAAAATGCCGCCGAAATCGGTATGGAACATAACCTCGGACTCACCTGTGATCCGGTTGGCGGTCTCGTGCAAGTGCCGTGTATTGAGCGCAATGCCATGGGTGCAGTCAAAGCAATTAATGCGGCACGCTTAGCTCTGCGCGGCAGCGGCGAGCACAAAGTCTCGCTCGACAAGGTTATTAAAACCATGTGGGACACGGGCAACGACATGAAGAGCAAATACAAAGAAACGGCACGTGGTGGTTTAGCAGTTAACATTATCGAGTGTTAAACCGCTCATCTGAGTACTAAAAAAGAGTAACAAAGCACCAAAAATGCCGTGTTTGCTGAACTGCGAACACGGCATTTTTGTTGCTTGTCAGCTCTAGTCTTGGACCAATTAATAAGTTGGTAGCTGGAGGTTCTTAAAGTATTTCTCAATGGCATCGTTGTCGCGTAACGAAACAGCGTGATCGACCACTTGGCGTTGCAAATGTGGTGCGAAACGCTCAATAAAATCATACATATAACCGCGTAAAAATACCCCGCGACGAAAGCCAATTTTCGTCGTACTCGGCGCAAACAAGTGATCAGCGGGCAGAGCAATCAGGTCATTATCTTTATTGGGCTCGTAAGCCATAGTTGCAATCACGCCGATACCAAGCCCCATTCGCACATAGGTTTTAATGACGTCGGCGTCGGTTGCAGTAAACACAATTTTTGGTTTCAAACCGGCTTGATTAAACGCTTGGTCAAGACGAGAGCGGCCAGTAAAACCATGCACATAGGTCACCAACGGGTAGTCAGCAAGCTGCTCAATACTGACTTTCTTCAACTCGCTCAGCGGATGGCCAGGCGGCACTAAAATACTACGATTCCAGTGGTAGCACGGCAACATGATTAAGTCTTGGTACAAATGCAATGCTTCTGTCGCAATGGCAAAGTCTGCTTTTCCAGAGGCTGCATACGCACTGATTTGCTCCGGTGAGCCCTGATGCATATGCAATGACACATCGGGATATTTTCCCATAAAACCGCGAATCACATCCGGTAGCGCATAGCGTGCTTGGGTATGGGTGGTTGCAATATTTAAATGACCTTGATCTGGGCGCGTATGCTCAGCAGCAACGGCTTTGATGCCCTCGACGCGGGTGAGAATTTCACGGGCAATGTGAATGACATCCTCACCGGCTGGTGTGACGTGGGTTAAGTGCTTGCCGCTACGGCCGAAAATTTGCACGCCAAGTTCGTCTTCAAGCATACGAACTTGCTTACTAATACCTGGCTGGGACGTATATAAAGCTTCTGCGGTGGCCGACACGTTCAACTTATTGTTCAGTACTTCAACGATATAACGCAGTTGTTGTAATTTCATAACGTTATCTTTCTTGGCATGGCCGATATATTCTATAATGACCTAAGAGTGTCAGTATCTATAAGTTCTGTCAAATAAATCCGCGAGTCGTTCATACGGAGCCAATCATGTCATTACGCGATCAACTTTCAACCTTGGTATATAGCACCGATGCTGGGCGAATCGAGCCAGAAAAAGAAACCCAACAGCCACCAAAAGGTGATGGTATTGTGCGCATTCAACGTGAAACAAAAGGACGCAAAGGGAAAGGTGTCACCGTGATTCGTGGCTTAGAACTCGACGCCGACGCCTTAAAAACACTGGCCAAAGCTCTCAAACAGCGCTGTGGGGTCGGCGGCAGTGTGAAAGACTTTACGATCGAGATTCAAGGCGACCAACGTGATGCCTGCAAAGCCTACCTTGAGCAACAAGGGTTTAAGGTCAAGCTGGCTGGTGCTTAACCACCGCGGCATCCTCGTCATCAAACAGCGGGAAATCAAACTCAACCCCTCGGCCTTGATCAAACCAATGAATATTATTCGCAAGTTCTTTAATTAATAATAAGCCGCGACCAAAACTATAGGTATTGCGCTGCGTAAATTGTGCTTGCGTCGCAAAACCCGGGCCCGTGTCCTTGACAGACACCCGTAAAAACCGATTTGGCGGTTGATAGCTTAACGTGATATCAATCGCGCCAGTTTGCAAACTGCCAAGACGACGATTTCGCTCTTCGTAATACTGCTCAAAACCGTCCGGTGTGTCCTTTAACTCAGACGACAACCGCAACAAGCCGTGATCCAAGGCATTATTGTAGGCTTCCGAAAGTGCCGTGTAGAGCCGACCTTTAAAATGAGGAAAGCCTTCCAGCTGCGACAAACCGCGCAATATCTGCGCAACCGGATCCACATTCCGGACATCGTTCGGTGTTAAATGCACTCGAATTTCAAATGGTAAAGACGGTAGCTTTTCTTCGGTACTACGCGGCGCATAGCCGGTCGGAACACAATGCACCAACATCAACGACAAATCATCGTTGACGCCCCGTTGCATGACTTCCAGTGCCAGCCGCTGCTTTATTTCCGCCATGTTCCATCGACTTTGCCGGCAAATTTGATAAAAATCGGTGTAATCGAGCGGCTTACCTTGGCCGATTCCCATCTCCACCACACCGTCGGTGAATAACATCACTCGCGAGCCTGGCTCTAACCGCGTCATCGTAATGCCAGACTCAAAGTCTTGCGGCGGTAAAATACCCAGCGGTAGGTGCTGTGGCGTCAACTCCATGCTGATTGCGTCGTGTTCGTCGATCACCAACGCCGGCGGCATCCCCCCACTCCACCAGCTAATGCGTGTTCCAGAAGGGGATAGTTCCATAATGGTCGCGCACAAGAACATATTTTCCGGTAATAACTTGTGCAACTGTTGGTTAATTTCATGGGCCATTTGACCAACGGGTGCACCGCGTTTTGCCATGGCAAAAAACGTTTGGGAAGTCGGCAAGGTGCCAATCGCCGCCGGCAAGCCATGCCCGGTAAAATCACCGAGCAACAAATAAATATTACCAAGCGGCCCTTTCGCGAGTAGGTATAAGTCGCCGTTAAACGACGAGAGTGGCAACAAGAGGGTTTCCACTTGCTCGCAGTCTTTCAGATTCCGGCTCAACGCATTGTTAAACATATTACGAACAATTAAATGCTCGTGCCGCAGACGTTCTTGATACCACGCTAGATTTTCTTTCTTTTCAACTAAACGCTGACTGAGTTGGCGAGTTCGCAAATGTGACTCAATTTTTGCGAACAACATGGCCGAACTAAATGGTGGCACCAAAAAATCATCGGCGCCCGCCCGCAATGCCCGTTGTTGAATTTCCTCGTCGAGCGCATGGGCGATGATAATAAACGGCAAATAAAGTGGCGCGGAACTCTGTTTGAGCGGGGCAAAAAAGGAAAAGTCGGTCGCTGCCGTGAAGTTTAAATTAAACAGCAGTAAATCTGGCTTATGCTGCTGGATTGCCTCTGCGGCTTGCGTTAGGGAACAGGTTTGCACTTGGTAATGAACCGAGTGTTGCAGTTTTTCAAGTGACTCATAATTGGGCTGCTCGCCCGCACTCACGAGCAGAATTTGCGCGTTCATTAGTCGATTACAAACAGTTTATCAAAGCGAGATATATCGAGAACTTTCCGCACGCTCGCACTACAATTAATCAAATAATAACTGCGTCCATCCACTCCTAATGACTTGCGCATGTTCAGCAACATTCCGAGCCCTGAACTGTCAATATATTCTGTTTTTCGAAAGTCGATCACGACCTGCCGAACCGAGTCCTTCATCCCATCATAGGACTTGCGAAACTCTTGCACACGCGAAAAATCAAACCGACCACTGACATGAATAATGAACTGTTTGCCCTCATTGGCATACTCAGTTGTTAATGACATGCGTCAAACTCCCTGTGAAAATTCATTTGTCTTTTCTCAGCATAACCATAGCAATTCGACATTGCCAGCAAAGAACAAAAAATACCAAGAAAAAAGCAGTGTTAACGTGATTGACGTCAACACTGCTTTTTAATTGTCACCCGAAGGCGTATCACTCGCCGCTATTCTGCGGCAATCCGCTCTTGATATTTTTGGTACAACTGCCAGTGCCGATTGCTCAGATCCACTAAGCGGCCGTCGATGAACATATATTGAATATCTTGACCAAGATGATCCAGTACGTCCCCTTTCGACACAATCAAGGTTGCTTGTTTGCCAGCTTCCAGGCTGCCAAGACGGTCTTCAACTCCAAGGATTTTCGCTGGGCCGTAGGTCACCGCAGCAATCGCTTGATCGTAGTCTAAGCCATAGGCCACAGCGTTACCGGCTGCAAACGCAAGGTTGCGTACGTCCCAAAAACCCGGGTAGGCAATCGCAAAATCAACGCCTGCTGCCGCTAGCACTTGCGGCGTGCTAAATGCAGTGTCATAGGCTTCATCGACGCGTGCTGGCAGGCCATAAGCCGCACCAAATATCACCGGAATATCGGCAGCAGCGAGTTCATCGGCAATCATCCACGAGTCTCGACCACCAACAATCACAAGTTCAAAGCCATAGGCTTCATTGAAGGCGAGAACTTGTTCAATTTGACGGCGGTCATCGGCGTGAACAAACAGCTTTTGCTCGCCTTTGAACAACGCACGCATGGCTTCCCAACGCTGGTCTACACGCTGCTGCGCGCCACTTTCCCGTGCTTGATGATACACCTTTGCCGTTTCGAACAAGTCTTTCAATTGCTCACGTTGTTCTTGTTGCGCTTGACGTTGCTGCTCGGGCGTGCGGCGCTCCCACGGCGAGTTGTTCAAACCCACTCGTGGCCAAGTGACGTGCATACCATTCGGGCTTACTTCAATCGCGTCGCGCCAGTTCCAGCTATCGAGCTTCATCAAGCTCGACTGACCACGCACTAATGGTCCTTGCGGGACGACTTGCGCGTGGGTAATGCCGTTATAACGGATGGTTGGAATAATCTCCGAGTCCGAGTTAAACGCATGGTGTGCCATGACTTCTGGCGTAAACGCGCCTACTTCGTTGGTATCAACCGTTGCCCGTATCGCAGGTATCTCAATAATTCCCAACGTGGTGTCGAGCGCAATTAAGCCTGGGTAAACCTGCTGGCCTGTCACGTCAATGACTGTGGTTCCCGCCGGCAATTCCAAGTTCTGACCGACTGCAACGATTTTACCGTCAACAAATAGGAGGTCCGTATTTTCTAAACGACCTTGGGTGACGGTATGTACCGTACCACCTTGCAACACAATTGGGCCAGTTTGTGGGGCGCCGGGTACTACGTTGTGAGCCTGACTGGCAAACGCAACGAGACCAAGACTAAGTAAGTAGGTTTTCAGTTTCATTAGTGCGCTCCTCCAAAGCCGTGCTGATGTCCATGGCTATGGCCATGGGCATGTTCTTCGTGATACCAGTCGTTCCATACGTCGTAATGGTCTTCACAGTGCCAGCTTGGCTGCTGCTCACGGTAGCCATTGCGATGGCCACGCTGAGCTTCCTCGCCCGCGCCGAGCACTTTTTGGATCAGTGCGGTGCGTTCAGCTGCTAGTTCCGCACGAAGTTGCTGGTCGCGCTCACGATCAAAGTACAGACGACCTTCGATCCACGTTTGCTGAACCTGCGCATAGGCAGACAGTGGGTGATGGTTCCAGAACACTAAATCCGCGTGTTTCCCAACAGTGAGACTCCCCACATAATCGGCAATTTCGAGCTGCTCCGCTGGGTACAAGGTGATCATTTTTAATGCATCGTTTTCGCTCATACCACAATAACGGACTGACTTCGCGGCCTCGGTATTCAGTCGGCGCTGTAAATCGTTACTGTCCGAGTTAATACTCGTATGCACGCCCTGCTCCATCATTAAACAGGCGTTCTGTGGAATCGCATCAAACGCTTCAATCTTAAATGCCCACCAATCAGCAAAGCTTGACGCTCGCGCACCATGTTCAGCAATTTCTTGACCCACTTTGTAGCCTTCTAAAATATGCGTGAAGGTATGAATACGGAAGCCTTGTTGCTCCACAACATCCATCAGGGCCAATACTTCCGAGGCAACATAAGAGTGAACATGGGTGTGACGTTCACTTTCCAAGATCTGCAACAAGGTTTCCATGCGGTAGTCACGCCGTGGTGGCGCTGTCCGCCGTTTTTCAGCACGGCTTAAACGCTCATAGGCACGATGTTGTTCAGCATATTCACGCGCTTGCTGGAAGCCGTCTTGAATAATCTTAGCCACGCCCATTCGAGTTTGAGGGTAACGTACGGTGTAATGCTCGCCCCAGTTACTCTGCTTCACGTTTTCACCCAACGCCATTTTAATGGTCGGTGGCGTCTCTTTAAATTTCAAACCTTCCGCATTTGCGCCCCAACGCAGTTTGATCGCTTGGCCTTGACCACCGATCGGGTTGGCCGAGCCATGCAATAAATGTGCGATGGTGGTACCGCCTGCGAGGGAGCGATAAATGTGAATGTCATCGGGGTTGACCACGTCACCAATCCGCACTTCTGAAGTAATCGCTTCAGTGCCTTCGTTGACCCCTTGGGCAATCGCAATATGCGAATGCTCGTCGATAATACCGGGCGTGATATGCAGGCCAGTGGCATCGATCACGTCATAACCACGTGGTGTCGACAAATTCTGGCCAATTCGGTGAATTAACCCGTTGCGCACAATAATATCGGTATTTTCAAGCACGCCTTGGTCGTCAGCGGTCCACACGGTCGCATTTTGAATATGTAGATTCTGTTGTTGCGGCAACTCAGTTTGGCCAAAGGCAATGTTCGGGAAAGTTAACCGGCTCACATACTCAATGGCGTTTTCCGTTTTGCCATTGTCACGAACTGCGGTACTCGTCTCTTCGGTGCGTTCTGCATGAACACTCGTGACTTGGTTATCAGCAGTTTGCACCGAACCACCAAGACGCCCTAAAGCTAAGTGCCGTAATGCAAATCGATACACACCTTGGCCACCAAACGACTCTAAATTCACACTAAAGCGCAGTTGATCATCGTCTTGCGCAACCCGGCTTGCACGCACTGATTGGTCGCCTTGACTCAGTTCAACTTGTAAGCGATTGTTGTTGCCATTCACTTTCACGGTGAACGCTTGTTCGTCTGCATTCGGCGCAAAACCGGTTAATGTCCACGTCCCCTTAAAGTCGACCGGGTGCATCGGCTTAAAGCTATGTTCTTGGCCTTGAGTCCACACTGAAACGATTTCACCATCACTGAACAAATCGCCACGACTTATGACGAGGTCGGCTCGGTAACCGCTGGCAATTTTACCGCTTTGGTCCGCAACACCGGCAATTTCAGCCGCTGTTGTGGTTAACGCGGCTAATGCACGATCTTTACTTAAACCGTGGGCAATCGCCGTGCGCACATTGCTCCAGAATTCTTGTGGCTTGTCGACACCGTTGAGAGTGAAGGCAAAGTCAATATTCGCTTGCGCCAACACGGCTGGATTACTTGGTGCACGCTCCCAATGCCGCAAATGGGCTAAGGACACGTCGAGCTCAGCAAATTGCTCATCCAATGCAGGTGCCGCTGGAAAGGTCATGGGCAAAATTAATGTCGCACCGGTCGCTTTCACATCGTCTAAACGGGCGTATTCATAGCCGGAACCCACAAACGTGACAGGAATCGAAAACTCTTGGAAAACCTGTTGAGCACGCAGCAAGTTTTGCTCGTTACTCGCATGAAAAATCATGCCGGTATTTTGTAGGTTCTGTAATGCAGCAAGAGCCGCGTTAAATTCAACTTGGCCATTGCTGGCAACTTTTCCGGCGGCTTCTTGGTACCAAGCCACGTCCGCCAAGGTTTGTCGAATCAAGGCAATCGAGCCCATTAAAGACGAAGGGTATTGCTGTGGCGAACTGCCTTTGTCAAATGAGCCAAAGTGGCGTGTCTGCGCTTGGTACACCGCTGTATTTGGCAACGTATCAGCCAAAGATACGGTCGTTGCACGGCCGCGGAAAATGCCATCAAGGCGGGCACTTTGCACCGTGGTAAAGCCCTGCTGGAGATAGCTCTTTGCTTGGTTCGCGTCAGGCCTAAAGGTTTCATACCAATTGCGCTGTGCGTGAATTGCCGCATTGGCTGCATTCCCGCCTTCGCGCTGATTGCTATACACAGGCGGCGCCGAGCGCCCACGGTTGTTCGCACGAGCCGGCTGCTCAACTCCGTAATTACTGAATGGGTCGATAAAACCGGGGTAAATGGTATAACCCGTTGCATCCACCACACGCGCACCAGCAGGGGCACGGTTATTGCGCTCAATTGACCGAATTTTACCGTTCTCGATCACCAGCGTTGCATTCTCAACTTGCGTGCCCGGTTCAGTCACTAAGGTTGCATTAGTGAAGGCAACTAAACTCGGGTTATGGTGATGTAAGCCTTGCACTGGGGTAGTTTGGTCTTGCCCGGCGCCAGCGGCGACGGTAAATGCAAACAAACTACTCCCAGCCAGCAAGAGCGATTGCATGGTGGTTTTTCTCATTCGATGGGTTTCCCTTGTTGACTTAACGCTCGCTTTACAAAATTTCGCGAAACCGCTGCGACATTTCGCAATATGTTATATTGTTGTAATGTTTGTTATTAAAGCTGTTATTGTCGAGGAGCACAACGCCCTCTCGATGAATAGACTTGATTTAGGGGCAAACGAGTTGACAGACACAATTTTGACACGTGCCCATTTCAATCATAAAGGAGTACACCATGCGTTTAATCACCACTCTCACGGCTGCTGCCCTGACTCTTGGTTTAGCCACCTTCGCAACACCTGCCATCAGTAGTGCCTTTACCAACGCGGAAGACGCAGTTGAGTACCGTCAAAGTGCCTTCAAACTCATTCGCGAAAACTTCGGCTATATGTCCGGTATGGTGCGCGGTGAAATTGACTTTGACGCCGAGCAGTTCCAAAAACGTTCAAAAGCGCTCGTGCATTTAAGCAATATTCCCTTCGATGCCTTCACCGGTGCCGGCGAAAACGCCACCAATAACAGCGACGCATTGCCAGCAATTTGGCAAAACTGGAGTGATTTCGAAAGCAAACGCGATGCTTTTCAAAGTGCGGCTTTAGAATTAGCCGAAGCGGCAGAAAGCGGTAATGTTCGTGATATCCGCCCAAAATTCATGGCAACTGCACGGACTTGTCAGCAGTGTCACGAAGGCTATCGCGCGGACTAGTCGACCATGCAAACAGTCACCATTCAACTTTGGGACGGCTTCGTTCGCGGCTTTCATTGGCTGCTCGTCCTCGTTTTTGCTGGCCTTTGGTACACGGGCGGCAACATCGATTATATCGACCAACATCATCAGCTTGGGCTGGTGATGTTGGCCTTGGTACTGACTCGGATAATCTGGGGCTTTGTTGGCAGCAGATCAGCGCGTTTTACCACCTTTATCAAATCGCCATTTGCGGTCTTCCGTTATGCACGAGCGCCCCTGCAAAAAGACTACCTGACTCATAACCCGGCCGGCGCTTATATGGTCGTGATCATGCTTGCGTTGTTGCTTGCTCAGGCAATTAGTGGCTTGTTTACCGACGACGCGATTTTCTTTCGTGGTCCACTCGCACAGTACGTCAGCAATGACACGGTTCGTGCATTAACGCGCTATCACAAGCAGGCGTTTGATTACATACTCATAGTTATTGCGCTGCATTTGATTGCCGTTGCAGTCTATACCCTGCTGAAGAAGAAATTAATTAAACCCATGATCACGGGGAAAAAAGATGTCAGCGTTGACGACACCACAGCGAGCGCATCTGCAACACCTGCGTCTCGACATGGCGGTTGGGGTTTCTTACTCTTCGCTGTGAATCTTGCATGGATTTTCTACTTTCTGAGTTAGTCGCTAGTTGACTGAATGGGAATCCGGGTGGCCGCAGGCATCCATGGTCAGGAACCGTCTGCGGCACTTTTATTGACTTGCAAGGCTCGTCCGTGGCAGTCTTACTATTCCATGCATTATGCCACTGCGCCCGCCAGTGCGAGCGTTGCGGTTCAGACGGTTGTAATTCGCTGCTCATGAAAAAAATCTTAATTGCTGATGATGACTTTATCAGCCTCGAAGTGCTCAAAGCCATGCTCAGCCGATTTCCGGTTGAGGTGATCGCCGCGACGAATGGCACCGAAGCCTTGAGCCAAGCCCAGCAACAACAGCCCCATTTGCTCATTCTTGATTATGAAATGGCCGACTACACCGGTGCTGAAGTGTGCCTGCAATTACGTCAGCTTGACGCTTTCACGCACACACCGATTATTGCCTTAACCGGTCACCAGAGCCCGAACGAGCTTGAAGCCTGTCGCCAAGCAGGTATGAACCAAACGCTACATAAACCGGTTGCGCCAGACGCGATCGAACAATTATTGACCGAACACGGACTGTTCGAATAACGCCGCGTTACTCGACCTGTTTCACGTCATCGGCATGTTGCAATAACTGCGCCGACTCTTGCAAAAATTGCCGCGCATACGGTCCAAACCATTGCGCTACATCGCTAAACTCACGAATAAAGGCCTCGCGCCCTTCGGTTTCAATTAAGGTCAATAGATCCTGAAAACGCTGCAAATAGCGGCGAATCATGCGATGTTGGTCGCGATCAGACAAAATAATATCCGCATACAATTCTGGGCTTTGAGCAAACAACCGCCCCACCATCATCAGCTCTAAGCGATAAATCGGCGAGCTTAACGCCACCAGTTCATCAAGCTCCACGTCTTCATGCACTAAATGGTAGCCATACACAAACGTCGACAAGTGGCGCATCACTTGGATCACTGACATCGCCCGATCATGTCGTTCAGCCGATAGTTCGTGTAGCCGCACACCCCAGATTTCAAATTGGCGCAGCAACCACTGACTCGCCTGCGCATCGCGTCCCGGCGTGACTAGAATCGTTTGCTTGGCGAAGGTTGGAATACCTGGACCAAACATGGGGTGCAAGCCAAGCACAGGTCCACTATGGCGCGCCATCATGGCAGCTAACGGTGCACTTTTAACGCTGGTTAAATCAGCAAGGATGCAGTCATCAGGCAGGTTCGGCAGCGTTTCAATCACATCGACCGTGAGCGCAACTGGCACACTCACTAAGACTAATGCAGCGTCACGCACCGCTGCTGACAACTCCCCAAGGTTGTCACGGTCAATAATAATCACCCGATACTGGGACAATTCGAACCAACGCGCAAAGAACGAGCCGAGCTGCCCTTGCCCACCAACCACAACCACCGCCCGGTCAGCAACACCGGTGCGTTGAAAGCCTTGGTTGCGTTGGCGTAAATAGGACTCACGCATGGTTCGGCGCAAAACATCCTCAACCAAATCGCCACTCAATCCTGCTTCCTCAGCTTCAGCACGGCGCGCGCTGATCAGCGCTGCTTCTCGAGCGGGTACGTAAAGCGGCTGGCCAAGTTCTTGCTTCACATCACCAATTTGGCGTGAAAGCGCCATTCGTTTCGCCAATACCTGCACTAACTCAGAATCGGTCGCGTCAATTTGATCGCGCAATGCCTTTAAGCGTTCATCCACCTTATACCGCCTTTTCCTAGATTCAACTAATAACTGCAACACTCGCTTTGCGCGTACTGCAATTGCTCTTTAAAAATCACATCTGGTTGCTTCAACCCTAAAACCTTGCGTGGTCTATGGTTTATACGCTGCTGTATTTTTGCCAGCAAATCATTGGTCAATGTCCGCAAGCTGGTGCCTTTCGGTACATATTGACGCAACAGACCATTTGCATTTTCGTTTGCGCCTCGCTGATAAGACGCATACGGGTCAGCGAAGTAAACATCTGCATCTAAAGCCTTGGCTATACGCTTGTGCTCGGCGAATTCCAATCCGTTGTCAGCCGTAATCGTGTGCACAAGTGATTGAAAAGGTTGTAACATTTCAATCAAAGCATCCGCAACTTCGTTTGCATTTTTGCTAAATACCTTACGGGTAACATAGAAGCGGCTTTTTCGCTCTAGGGCTGTCACGATGACGCCAGTTCCGCGCTTACCTATGACCGTATCGATTTCCCAGTCGCCGTAACGCTCGCGTGTTCCAACAATCTCTGGTCGGTCATGAATAGAGCGTCTATCGACAATCCGCCCTCGTTGTTTGTGTATTCGCTTTCTGTATCGCTTTAATCGATGTCTCAGATGCTGATGAAGTTCGCCACCGCGCCGAAAATCGCGAATGATGTGGCTGTAAATCCACTCATGACTTACAGGACGTCCAATAAGTTTGCACACTGCGGCAATTTGCTCTGGACTCCAGTCCGCTGAAAGAAAGAGCTCGACAGCAATTACTGTGCGTTTGCAAATGCCTCTCTTTCGACCCTGAGCACGTCTTTTGCTCGTTTTTTGATGAGCTTTGCTAGGCTCATAGCAACCCGATGTAACTGAGTTTCTCCGAAGCTCTCGGCTTACGGTTGATGGTGAAACGTCTAATTTTTCTGCAATCTTTCTGAGTGAAAATTTCTCTGAGAGAAGCAACGAAATCTGGTATCGTTGTCCCTCGGTCAGCTGCCGATAACTCATGTTGGAACTCACTTTTTTTGGTCGAAAAGTAAGACTACCACATGTCGGTAGCTGACCTCCTTTTGACCTATCCCATTACATGAGTGTTGCGGTTATTATCTGAATTCAGGGATGCATTTATTCTAGCACGACCACAAGATTCAACCAAGTCATCTGAACCCAGCAGAACAGCTACTACGTCCGCCCCGTACATTTGCCTTAAATCGATCAGATCTGCCCGATTTCGAACATGATTCAGATTTTCCGAAGAGCCTTGTTTAGTCAACGGATAATCTTCAATTTCATAAACACCCACCAACTCAACCTTAACGTTTTCTATATCTGAGTTTAAAAAGCTTAAATTGGTTTGAGAGATCAACGTGTCTATGTATAGCTCTATCGCAGCATGGCTTTCATTTCTAGCAGATGGAGTGTACGCTACTAAAATATTAATTTTCGATTGACCATCTAGTGAATCTTTTTCTGTTAGAATTATACTCTCAGACATTAAATTAGATTCAGTACTTAAAAAATAATCAGTTTCATGATCTGGAACATCAATGTCTGTTTGCTTCGTAATTTTAAAAACAACTTCATCAGAAAGCTCAATGCTTTTTAATGAAAACTTATCTCCATTGATGTTTATTACTCCGTGAACATCATTATTTTTCCCAACTGAAAAAATCGCATGATTTGGCGAAGATGAGCCAGATAAAATTATCGATAAGTTCCCTTGTGTCGTGGTGCTTATATCTGTAACTGAAAACAGATCCACGATGTTATTTGTGATTTCTATCTTGCTGTAAGAATTCAGATTTTTTAAAAGTCCAAGTAGATGAAAATCTACTTGAACATCCTCAGTCGGAAAGATAAGTTCAGTCGTGTTCAACGAAGACACGGGTCGAATTAAGTAATCGGAGTTATTCTCTTTTTTACTTTGCGCGATTGAGATGAGGGGGAAAAGCAGCAGAAGCGCAAACAGAAGGGTTTTATTTTTTATAATATCCATAATTTATACAATCTCCTTTAAGAAATATAACCATAACAAAGTGTTTATTTTTACACAACACCTAGAATCTCTAAAATACGAGCGAAAGGACTGTCGGCTCCTTGCCAAGGCGGTTCAGCTAGTGATTCCCGCGGGCTCATAGATGGCTCTCACCTCCAAGTCATCCTGTCAGCACCATCTGTACAGGAACAGCGCCCGTCAAGGCGCTACGCGCCGTGCTCGGCGCACCATAAAAAAAGGTCCCAAAGGGAGTATATAGTAAAAACAGTGTATATTCGCGTGTGAGTGAGTGACAGAGCTTTACATATAACGTCAGCGGCTTTCATTTCAAACGTACATACTGTGTATAATAGTATGTACGTTTTTTATTTGCGCCGAGTCCTTCGGCGGTAACCATTCATCCATGAATTTTTGTTCAGTGTTTAATTGTACCTTGTGAGTGCGACTTGTTCCAACAAGTCGGGAGAGATCGGAGTTTACGTCATTGGTTTAGCAGGACGGGGATAGATG
This sequence comes from Gammaproteobacteria bacterium, assembly GCA_023380515.1. Next base: position 20,546 of record JAMCRH010000280.1, read on the forward strand.
CTGGCGGTAAGTGTCGAGTTGTCGCCGCATCCATGCGGCTTTGACAGTTCTGTTGTTCACTCATTGATTCACCTTTTCACATACCATAACGGTGTTGCCTTTTTATTTATGTTTCTTACCGTTAAACTTAGGCCATCTGTTATAACCAATTTCAGGATTATTCGACTGATATTTATTAATGAACTCCACTTCCTTTGCGGAAAGTTCTGATTCAGTGCAGTTTTCAGACTCCCATATTATTTCTTTTCGGGTATTCGGATTAGCTGGTTGATTTCGTCACGGAGAGTGAAGCGACAAGATAAAATCCTCATCGGAAGATCTGGTTGGTATAGATATATCAGTAGTGATTAATACAAAATAGTAGTATCCTCTACATCATGTCGTGGTTGTTGCTAATACTCTCTCTCCCCACCGAGAATGCGACGGTGCGCATGCGGGCCTGGCGCTCCATCAAGGCATGGGGTGCGGCGTCACTGCGCGATGGTGTCTATGTGCTGCCCGCCGGCCCTGATCATGTCGAGAGGTTGGAGGCAGTCGCCGGCGACGTCCGTGAGGCCGGTGGCGCTGCAACGGATTGGGAAACTGGTGCACTACCTCGATGTGGGCGGCCATCAGCCACCCGAGGCCGCGGGGGTTGAGTGCGTATTGATGGGCCTCCGCGAGTCCCACAGCGATGATGACCAGCTATTGCTGGCTGCCAGCGCGGTATTCGACAGCCTCTACACAACCTACACAAAGGAGAATTAACCATGCCGGAGTCCCCCCGTTCGACCCCTTCACCCGACAGGCCCCGTCAAGACACTGCCGTGTCCTCGGATGGCAACCTTAACGAATTCGGCCACCAGATTTCGTTCGGGGAAGCCGTGCGTGTGTGGCTGCGGATCGCAATCCTTAGTTTCGGTGGTCCGGCTGGCCAGATCGCCGTCATGCACCGTATTCTGGTGGATGAAAAGCGCTGGGTCAGTGAGAGTCGATTCCTGCACGCCCTGAACTACTGCATGGTGCTGCCGGGGCCGGAAGCCCAGCAGTTGGCTACTTACATCGGCTGGCTGCTGCATGGCGTCAAGGGTGGGCTCGTGGCCGGCGGGCTGTTTGTATTACCCGGTTTTTTGAGCATCCTGGTGTTGAGCGTGCTTTATGCGGGATTTCAGGACGCGACCTTGGTGCAGGCGCTTTTCTTCGGCATTAAAGCGGCGGTGTTGGCGATCGTGATTCAGGCCGTCATCCGGATCGGTAAGCGAGCGCTCAAGAATGCCTATATGTACACACTGGCGACCACGGCTTTTATTGCGATCTTCTTTTTTGCCGTGCCATTTCCGATAGTGATACTGACGGCTGCTTTCATTGGTTTGTTGGGAAGGTATGTACATCCAGAACGTTTTACGATTATCAAGGGGCACGATGCCCCGGAAGAGGCTGACCATGTGATCGACACCATGATCGATAGCGGCGAAGCAAACCACACAAAGGCAACAAGTAACCGGGCATTTAAAGTGCTCGCGGTCTGGCTGCCGTTGTGGTTCGCACCGCTTATTGTTTTGCTTATGACGCTGGGGTATGACGATGTCTTCACCCAGATAGGGCTCTTCTTCAGCAAGCTGGCCGTCGTCACCTTTGGTGGCGCCTATTCGGTATTGGCTTATATGGCACAGGAGGCCGTGCAGAATTACGGCTGGCTTGCACCAGGGGAAATGCTGGATGGCCTGGGCATGGCAGAAACCACGCCCGGCCCCCTTATTCAAGTAGTGCAATTTGTAGGTTTTATGGGCGCCTTCCGGGATGCCGGACTGCTCGATCCCTTTACAGCGGGTATTCTCGCATCGCTTCTGGCGACCTGGGTCACCTTTATTCCCTGTTTTCTGTGGATATTTCTGGGCGCGCCCTATGTGGAAACGCTTCGCGGAAATCAGGCAGTAAGCGCGGCACTGTCGGCGGTGACCGCTGCCGTAGTAGGCGTCATGCTGAATCTGGCCATCTGGTTCGCTGTACATGTAGCCTTCGGTGAGGTGAATACGGTTCGGTCCTTTGGTATACAGTGGCTGTTACCGACATGGCACAGTATTCAGATCGCCAGCGTTGTGCTGGCTCTGGGCGCCTTTATTGCCATGCTGCGTTTCAAGGTGGGCATGTTGCCGGTGATTTTCGTCAGTGCGCTGCTGGGTATCATTTATTACCTGTTATTCGGAGGCGCTCCAGCATCGTAAAGAGCTAACCGATGCGATTAGTATCCGGTTTGCCAGTTTGAACCTCAAACAATTTGAAACCCAATCGAAAATTAAATAATGGAGGATAACTATGAAAAATCATCCGCTTAAAATATTTATTATCACCGCTCTGCTGATGCAGGCGCCAGTCGCTTTCGCAGATGCGCCAAGCGATATTAATCCAGAAATCATCAGTAAGGCTACGGACACACAGGCGACGGTCAAACCGGACGGCGTAGTACGCATCGGCTGGCAACGCGATGCCGTGCCGGTCGTGGTAGACGGGATAAAGCTTCCGACACCAGCAGGCTTGGGCAGTTGGGCTGCGTTCAAGGCAGTTCCGGATGGCGGTGTGATGCTGATGGGAGACACGGTGGTATTTGAGGATGAAATCACTCCGGCGATGGATGCGGCTTTCGCCCATGGCCTCGAAATCACCGCGCTGCATAACCACTTCGTGTTTGACCGTCCTCCGGTTTATTTTATGCATATCGGTGGCCACGGACAGAGCGCTGAAAAGCTTGCCGAAGGCGTCAAGGCCATGTGGGATGCCATAAAGAAGGTTCGCGAGAAACACGTCACACCGGTAGAGCGCTTTCCTGGCAGTGTGCCCGAAATCACCGGGGAGTATGACACAGCGTCGCTGGAAACCATTTTGGGTGCCGAAGGCAGTCTCAATGGTCAGGTATTAAAATTTACTTTTGGGCGCAGTGCTTCCATGCATGGCACTGAGTTTGGCGCATCAATGGGACTGTCGACCTGGGCAGCATTCTCTGGCAATAAGGATCATGCGGTCGTCGATGGGGATTTCGCCATGACTGCTGGTGAGGTTCAACCTGTTATGCACGCTCTGCGCGACGCCGGTATCCATATTGTTGCCTTGCATAATCACATGATTGGCGAGACGCCGCCCTATTATTTCTTGCACTACTGGGGTAACGGCGATCCTGAGGTATTGGCACAGGGGCTTCATGCTGCATTAGAAGCCCAAGAAAACGCCGGCACAAGCCATTAAAGGAACATAACGTCGACTTGCGAATGCTGAAGCTACCCGACAATATTCTTCATCTTCCCGAATATCGCGTAATAAATATCAAGGAGATGGACGGCTGGCTCCACTTCCAAGTTGATGCGCTCGATCCCGCTGCCTGCGAGGAATGCGGCGTGCAGGGTGAGTTTGTACGGTTCGGCAAACGTGATGTTCCCTATCGCGATCTCCCCATCCACGGCAAGTGGGTCACCCTCTGGGTGATCCGTCGCCGATACACCTGCCGGGCCTGTAACACCACTTTCAGGCCCCGGTTACCGGAGATGGTGGATGGCTTCCGCATGACGTTGCGGCTACATGAGTACGTGGAGAAGGAATCTTTCAACCACCCCTGCACCTACGTGGCTGAGCAGACTGGCTTGGACGAGAAGACGGTGCGAGACATCTTCAATACTCGCGCCGAGTTCCTGAGCCGCTGGCACCGCTTCGAGACGCCCCGCATTCTGGGTATTGACGAGCTTTACCTGAACCGGCACTACCGCTGCATCCTGACCAACATTGAGGAAAAGACTTTGCTCGAACTACTGCCCACCCGGCGTCAGGATGTAGTGGCCAACTATCTGATGAAGATGAAAGACCGTCAGAAGGTCGAGATCGTCAGTATGGACATGTGGAATCCCTACCGGGCAGCGGTCAAGGCAGTGTTGCCGCATGCCCGTATCGTGGTAGATAAGTTCCATGTGGTGCGCATGGCTAACGATGCCCTGGAGAAGGTGCGCAAGGGCCTCCGGAAGGAACTGAAGTCCTCCCAAATTCGAACCCTCAAGGGTGATCGAAAGATACTCCTAAAGCGGGCTCACGACATTTCGGACCGTGAACGGCTCATCATGGAGACCTGGACCGGGGCCTTTCCTCAACTTCTAGCTGCCTACGAACACAAGGAGCGGTTTTACCATATCTGGAGCTGCACCAACCGAAGTGATGCCGAGAAAGCGCTGACTGCTTGGATTGACGACATCCCGCAAGGGCAACAGGCAGTCTGGAAGTGCCTCGTCAGCGCCGTCAGTAACTGGCGTGAGGAGATGATGGCCTACTTTGAGAATGACATCCCGATCACTAACGCCTTCACAGAATCGATCAACCGACTAGCTAAAGACAAGAACCGCGATGGGCGCGGCTATTCGTTCGAGGTCATGCGAGCCCGGATGCTTTATACCACCAAGCACAAGAAGAAGTCACCGCAGACGAAAGAATCCCCGTTCCTGGACGGAGCAATCAAGACTTACAGCATGGGACTCTTTGAGTCTGAGTATAACTTCGGTGTCGATTTATCAACCTTCTGGGAGGACTAAGATGGGATTGGATCGGAAGGTCACATCAACCACTTAATCCGAATACCCTTCTTTTCTTACTGTGTAGTCCTTCTGTTTTTCAATGGGCAATTTCCTAAAATCCTCATCAACAACTGCCTTAGCAGGACTTCCGAAATATCGAAAAGACTCGTATGCAAGCTTTCCTATATAAATTTTATTCGTAGCCAAGTACGTTATTTTATAAATTTGCTTCATTGCTTAATAAGTCCATGAGATAGCTGTTTCGCTTATGTGAGTTACTGTGAGCCTTTGTGATCACTTTCATATCGTCAGCGCTACCGACAATGTGGATCGCTGTCTCAGCTCTAGTAATCGCTGTATACAGCCATGCTCTATCAACGATTTTGCCTTTCTGTAGTGCAATAATGATTCTAGGAAACTGCGAGCCTTGAGCTTTATGTAGGGTTATTGCATAACCCAACTCCATGCAATCGAGCACGGATTGTGTGACCTCAACTTTATCCCCCGTATCCAGCGTTACTTCACCATAACTTTCACCTGATGAGTCAATGCTGGTAAGCGTACCAAGAGAGCCGTTTTGAATGCCTTTATCATAGTGGTTTTGCGTAAATAGAATCGCATCATTCAATCTGAGGTTTTGAAAGAATCTCTCACCGTGCATTTCAA
>JAMCRH010000281.1:0-1380 GCA_023380515.1 Gammaproteobacteria bacterium
ATTACCAATGATAGCAACGGGCCGACCACGCCAGAGGCATATGACCAAAAGCAAACAGCTCTACTTCAAAGCTGTCGCGAATATCTTCCACTACAGGCTGACTTAACAGCTCTCTTAGCCATTGTTCAGAAAGCTCTACAGGCGGCACCCACCGATTCATGCCCATTTGCACAAGGCGTCGTAAACTATGGTGGTTGTATACACTCATGGCTGCGCCTACCGTGAATGGCAAGCCCTGCTGCACAAGCATATTGATCGCTCCAGCGTCATTGGCTTCCACCTGAAATTCACCGTTTTCGCAATATTTGCGCAGCTCTCTTAACTCCGAAGGTGCTTCGAGCAATGTCATGGTTGAAAACGTCACTTGCTTGCCTGCTTCACGCAGCATATGGGCCAACGACACGAAGTCCTGAAACTTCAATTCACGCCGTTTTGAACACACCGTTTCGCCGAGATACACAACATCCACTGCGGATGCCGCGACTTCCTCGTAGAAAGCAAACATCTTTTCTCTTGGCCAATAATACTGCACCGGTCCAAAGGAAAACTTCATTATGGGGCTCCTTTTTTACTTCCAGCTACGGTGATAAGCACCGAGTGTGGTTTGGCTACCTTCCGAAAGCTGCGCTAGGGTTTGCTGCCAATGTTCAGCCACCTGAAAGTGTCCAGGATCGGTCATTACACGATCTATAGCCTCCCGCCAGACTTTGGTAATTTTGGCAACGTAGGCAGGGCTTCGCTGCCGCCCTTCAATCTTAAGCGAGCGAATACCCTCAGCATGAAGCTGCGGCAATAAATCGAGTGTGTTCAAACTGGTTGGCTCTTCAAGCGGATGGTAAAGCTGATTATCCACTTTAAAGCGACCTTTACATAGGGTCGGGTAGCCGGCAGTTTCATCTGCCGCAAAGCAATCAATCACAACATCATTTAACCGCGACTCTAAAACGCCGTTTTTTTCTTCCCAGCGCACATAGGCTGCGGGCGAACAAGCGCCCGCTGTATTGGGAGACTCACCAGTCATATAGGAGCTCAAATAACAGCGCCCTTCCGCCATAATGCACAATGAACCGAATGCAAAGACCTCTAGGTCAATGTCGGTCGTGCGAGCAAGCGCCCGCACCTGCTGCATAGACAGTACCCGAGGCAATACGACGCGAGAAATCCCAAACTGCTGATAGAAATTAACCGCCGCACTGTTGGTAGCAGACGCTTGAACCGACAAGTGACGTTCTATTTGTGGATATTGCTCAGCGACATAGCCAAGCACTGCAATATCTGCAGCAATAATGACATCTGCGCCCGCAGCCACTGCTGCGTCCACCGAATTCTGCCAGTAGTCCCATGTACTCGGGTGGGCAAAAGTATTTATCGCCACATGTA
>JAMCRH010000281.1:1390-3117 GCA_023380515.1 Gammaproteobacteria bacterium
CTTTGAGCCTGTCAGGGGTAAAATTCAAGCCCGCAAAATGGCGCGCGTTGGTGCGATCTTTAAGACCGACATATACAGCATCCGCGCCATTCTCAATGGCCGCTTTTAACGCAGGCGGGCTACCCGCAGGGCATAAAAGTTCCATACAAAACACTCTTGATCTGACCGCATAAACTGCCTATAGTCTAACCCACTTAAAGCAACGGAAGTTATTGAATGATAAATAAAAAATGGGTTACTCATGAGTTGGTACAACGCGGCCCAAAAGGGATAGGCGCGCTGCTTAAAATCACCCCACAATGGATAAGTTTGGGCAGTATTGAACGGGTGCTAAATTTATTTTTCCAACCCGAATGCGCCGCTGGTGAACTCGATTTTATAAACGATCATGCCGTGCGTATTGAAGTCTCCGATCTTGACTTACAATTTGTGGTTGCTCTGCATGCTAGAAAACTCAAAGTTCATCCCGCTCACTTTGCACATGCGGCAACCTTTCGCGGGAGTAGTCAGGATTTATTGTTACTGATTACGCAACGTGTTGACCCTGACACCTTATTTTTTAGACGCCGGCTTAGCATTCAAGGAGACACTGAGTTGGCCTTGCAGCTAAAAAACTTACTCGACACCATAGAGCTCGAGTCACGCCTACCCAAACCGCTGGTGCGTATCACAGCCGGACTTGCCGAGGCCGTTGAAACTCACACAACCATGACGAACTAATGCTTCGCGCTCCTACAACAGCTAGGCAAGTTGAATCGCCTGACCTTGGCGATCAAGGGTCACGAAGTTGACAACCATGCCCGCTTTGATTTGCTCTACCATCATTTGTAGAGGCTGCTCAGCCTGCTCAGGTTGAGGCGGTTCGCCCGCATAGCCAGACATAGCAGCAATAAACACAACGTCCCAGTCAACGCCAGTTCGTTCAGACTCTTCTACAAAACTGTCAAAGCTCTCCACTTCGCTTGGTAGCTTATCGACACACAGCACGGGCTCTAAATAACCTCCCTCTTTGTTCGTAAAGCGCGCTTTCTGCTCTTCGGTAGGCTCCTCGGGAAGTTCGGCTTTGGCTAACACAAACAATAAGCGCTGCGGCTCTGGCTGCACTTTACTAATAGAGATTAAATCGGAATAGGTGTGAATATGCATAAGGCTTTGGTACTCAGTTAGAAATTACTAACCGAAGTGTACCAAAGCCTGCAAGGTTTCTGACTACGCCTAATGAGGAAAACTGCCTATTACCTTGGGGGTAGAGGTTAAGCCGCTAGCTCTTCTCTTTGTTTCTGCTGATTCTCTCTATGATAGTGACGTAACGCATGCTCGTCTCGGCGACCAGCACTGAAAGCCGACACGCGTTTTAAGTAGCCTATCACTCGCGTGCCATAGTCTACGTCGGCGGAGCCGCATTTAGCACATGCGTGTAAGGTACGTTTATCGATCGCTTCACACTGGTTACAAATCGTAATCCGCACATTGACACAGAAGTAATTACAGCCCGTTGTTGCAGCGACATTCAGCAACTTAAAATAGCCTTCGCTATCTAGTTTCTCGTCCAGGTTTAAGTGCAATGCAGAGCCTCCGTCTAAGTACTCAACGAGTTCCTTGCCATGCAGTACAAACTTATCAAGGGCATTACAGCTGTCGTCTTCTACCACATAGAAGTAAGAGTTATAGCAGTCGCGATTGACTTGGTAACCGTCTTTGCGATCCCAGCGCGCATTCTTGATACC
>JAMCRH010000282.1 GCA_023380515.1 Gammaproteobacteria bacterium
GGTACAGGGCGTCCTGGACGGTTAATCCAGAAGTCGATCACGGCTGTTATTCATCTTCATTGTCGGTATTTGGATCTCCATGACGATAACAGCTCTAATCAGGTGGCCAAAAATTAGTTCTTTTAAAAGTAATTAAAATTTGGAGTAGTACTGTTACCGCAAAGCACTCATTAGCAGCATTATCAGGCCAAAAAATATGAACATTATAAAAACTGTTTTTCTAGATTCTGATTGATCAAAATTAGCCACTGTAACGGTGCAGAAAGGGCATACTGTTTTAACAGGATGCCCTTGCCAATAAACAACTCGTGGGACTATTCGGCGTGAACAGCCAGGGCAGTCAATCCGGTCATCCACGGCTTTTTTATTGGGCGCAGGGCTCTTTGGGGTAGGTTGTGATCGTGTTGAGATTTTGCGCGGGGAAATGGCTTCTGGCGCTTGAGCTTTCTCTAGTGCAAGAGATTGGAGCTCTATTCCGCTTAGCCAAGCCACTAATTGCTTTGTGTCGCGATAGAATTCGACAGTATTGTCATTTTCCGTCATTGCCGACTTTAGTTCGACGCTCCCTTCAATCTGCTTGCCATTAACTGTGGAGATTATGTCTCCAGCTTTTAGGCCAATGGGTTTGTTTGCTTCATTGGTGAAGCCTATTATTTGAACGGCCACGAAATATCCTTATCTCTATCATTTTGAACCTCGCCAAAAAGCGAGCTAATTTGGGCAGAAATTTTACTATCGAGTTTGAGTCAAGTCTCAACGCTAGCGGCATGTTAAATATTAATCGACAATTCAATAGAATTTGTATGCGCTTAATACGCTGAGGTGTACCGTCATGTGGCACTTTAGACATTCACACTTAATCATCACCACACTTGCTATATAACCCTAGCGACTCTTGCAGCAACAAGCCCCATTATTATCAGTACATGCTCAATTATGTCAGCACTAGAGATCCCTCGGTGCGTTGCAATTGACCTTAGAATAAGTATTGCACAACAAGCTTGATGATCAGACAAAAGATCTGGATACTGTATACATAAACAGTATTTGAGGTCGTATGTCTGTAGAAATTATCTGTCGCGCTGGGGTGTACCCCAAGCTGCAAATTCCTTACTTGCTTGAAGCGGTGCAGGCGGGCTTTCCGTCACCTGCGCAGGATTACGTTGAGCAGCAGTTAGATTTAAATGAGCTGTGCATTAAGCATCCAGCGGCGACTTATTTTGTGCGCGCAACGGGCGATTCTATGGTGGGTGTCGGTATTTATGACAACGATATTTTGGTGGTTGATCGCTCGCTGGCGCCCAAAGCAGGGGACATTATTATTGCGGGTTGGAACGGTGAACTCACGGTGAAAACGCTGCAGTTAAAACCATTCCCCGCACTTGTGTCTCATAACGACAATTATCCGCCTATTGTGATTCCAGATAGTGTCGAACTCGATGTGTTTGGCGTGGTGAGCTATGTAATCCATGGGCTGCGTTAAACCAATTACAGCGGCGCAAAAACCAGCTAAGTGTTTTGCTCTGATTGACCGCAATAATTTCTACGCGTCTTGTGAGAGGCTGTTTCGACCAGATTTAAAATTCAAACCTCTTATCGTGGCTTCGAACAATGATGGCTGTGCGGTTGCACGCTCGGCGGAAGCTAAGGCCCTTGGTATTAAAATGGGGGCGCCAATTTTTAAAATCCAAGACTTGATTCGCCAGCATGACGTGCAAGTATTCTCTTCAAATTACGCGCTCTACGCCGATATATCCAACCGAGTGATGACCACTCTCGAAAGCATGGTTCCCCAACTGGAGGTGTACTCCATTGATGAGGCGTTTGCTGATTTAACCGGTGTGGCCAGTGCGGTATCACTGACCGATTTTGGGCATGAACTGCGTGACAAAGTTGAGCGTTGGGTGGGTGTCCGCACCTGTGTCGGCATGGCGCCGACCAAAACGCTGGCCAAACTGGCTAATTATGGCGCCAAAAAATACCCTAAAACTGGTGGCGTGGTGGACTTAACCAATCAAGCACGTCAGCGCAAGCTGATGGCGATAACGCCAGTAGATGAGGTGTGGGGTGTAGGTAGAAAGCTATCTAAACGACTCAATGCGATGGGCATTGAAACCGCGTTGCAGTTAGCCGATGCCGACCTTAAAACCATTCGTAAAGCCTTTTCGGTAGTGCTTGAGCGCACCGCACGCGAGCTTGGGGGTGAGTCGTGTTTATCCATGCAAGACGTGACACCCACTAAGCAGCAAATTGTTGTGTCGCGCAGCTTTGGTGGCCCAGTTGAAACCTTAGACAGCATTCAGTCGGCAGTGGCTTCCTTCATTGTGCGCGCGGCAGAAAAGCTACGTTACGAAGGTCAGTCAGCGAAACAAGCTACGGTATTTATGCGTACCAATCCGTTTAATACCAGCGATGCCCAGTACAGCAATAGCGTGACCCATGAGTTACCAGTACCGACCCAAGACACACGTGAACTGCTCACACTTGCCCAAGCCCTATACACGCGTATTTACCGGCCGGGGTACAGGTACACCAAAGCGGGCGTTATGTTATCGGACTTTTATCAGCCTGGGGTGTTTCAAACCTCGTTGTTTGATGTGCACGAACCGAAGCCAAAAAGCAAAGCGCTGATGGCGGTGCTTGATACCTTAAACAAGACTAAAACTGGTACTTTGTATTTTGCGTCGCAACACGGCAAAACCGACTGGCATATGAAACGCGAGCGTTTGTCGCCCGCTTACACCACGCGTTGGTCGGATATTCCGAAAGCGCGGTAACGGCGGCTAGATAAGGGCACCTGCATGGTGCCCTTGGACTGGTCAGCGATCTACTACTTGATTTCAGTAAAGCGCAAGTAAGGGCGCAACTCGTCCCAGCCTTGTGGGAACAGTGTAGCGGCTTGTTCGTTGCTGACGGTTGGTTTAATAATCACTTTATCGCCTGGGCGCCAATCTGCTGGGCACGCTACGTTGTGCTTGTCAGAGAACTGCAGGGCGTCAATTACGCGCAGTATTTCGTCAAAGTTACGGCCTACGGCCATTGGGTAGGTCATGGTTAAGCGTATTTTGTGGCTTGGGTCGATAATAAATACCGAGCGCACCGCGGCGGTTTCGCTTTCGCCTGGGTGGATCATGTCGTACAGCTGAGCAATTCGCTTGTCTTTATCCGCAACGATTGGAAATTCCAACTTAGTGTTCTGGGTGTCGTTCACGTCTTCAATCCAGCCTAAGTGCTCTTCTACGGTATCCGTTGAAAGCCCAAGTGGAATAACATGACGCTTGGCAAATTCTGCGGCTAACTGAGAAGTACGGCCCATCTCAGTGGTACACACTGGGGTATAGTCAGCAGGGTGGCTAAAGAAAAAGACCCAATTACCTTTTGCCCAATCGTGGAAATTGATGGTGCCTTTGGTGGTTTCGATGTCAAAGTTTGGGGCGGTATCGCCAATACGTAAACTCATGATGTTTCCTCGTCTTAGTCGTGTTGTAAGTGAAGTGCTAAAAGCTTGAGTTATGCACAAGCCTGCTTAACCTCGTTGGTTATAAATATATATCTTTTTGATATATTATAAATCAGGAATGTTCGATTGAGCGTTTCGATAATTCCGATGCTGAACTACAACCTCTATCCACATTGACTAAACTAACCAACACAGGTTCCGCATCATTGAATAAGTGACAACCTAAAGGAAATTTTATGAACCCATGGGACGAGCGTTACAATAAAGACGACTTTCATTATGGCGTTGAGCCGAATG
>JAMCRH010000283.1 GCA_023380515.1 Gammaproteobacteria bacterium
TACCAAATTGATCATATGTTTATTAATACTCTCACCCATGAAAAAAGACCAATAAAAATTAACAGTTCGCACCAGCTGTTAAGAATCCTCGAGCGAAATTGCTTAACCGTTCAGTACGTCCTTGTTCATCAAGCATCACTTCAATCAGCGTAAACCGGTCAGAATCTTTTAATGCTAACTCTAATGCCGGCGCGAACTGTGCAAGTTCGGTCACGCGATAGGAAGCACCGCCCATAGCTGTCGCTAAGTTCGTATAATCCCAATCGTTGAGTTCAGTGCAATTTAAATCCGGCGCAAATGCATTGATCATGTCCCAACGCTTGTTATTAAACAGCACGACCACAGGTGCAAAGCCATAGCGGCGGCAATGACCTAATTCCAAGCCGGTCATTAAAAATGCGCCGTCGCCAACTAACACCACTGGCCGCATGCCACTGGTTGCTTGCACGCCAATGGCGGCCGGCACTGCATAACCCATCGAAGCATAAAAGGCCGGCGCAAGCATAAGCGAAGGCTTGGCATGCAGCGATGCAAACAGACAATCGCCAACGTCCGAGACAAACGGTACCACTTGCTCAGCAGCGCTGAGAACACGGTCAAGTTCTTGCACCACCGAGGTTGCAGTCAGTTTGTTAGTTTCCACATTTACGGCAGCCGTTGTTTGTAAACGACGCACCGTATAAGGCTGTGGCGACGCTTGCTGTAATTGTTCCGCAAGTTCTTTTAGCACTGCGGCAAGTGGCATTTGCGGTCCCCCATGCTGCAACTCAATAACCCGGTCTTGGGGAAACAAGTCGGCATGCGCGGCGAAGTTGCTATCCGTCTTGATAACACCGATCTGCACTATTAAATCTGCATCCCGAATTAATTCCGCCGCATGTGTGTCGGTGCGGTCGAGGAAAGTCCCTGCATAACAAGGATGGTTCTGATCAATACTCGCGCGCCCCATAAAGGTATTCATGATCGGAATACTGAACTGTTCCGCAAACGCTTCGAGCGCTTGCACAGCATGAAAGCGACGGACATCAACGTCGGCTAGAATCACTGGCCGTTTGGCTAATCGGAGTCGCTGTACAAGCTTCGCTGCTTCGGCAACCACCGCGTCATATTCAGCCTCGCGAGGAAAATACGGCGGCATCTCATGCACCACAAAATTCGTGGCATCACGTGGAATTTCAACGAATACAGGTAAGCTTTTTTCTTTCGCCGTGCGAAATGCAAGCCGCAATTGCTCAGCAGCAATTTTCGGGTTATCCAAGCGAACTTGCAGCGTCGTCACTTCCCGAAAAACATCACGCTGTGAGTCAATGGTGCGTGCTTGGTGATGAATCGCTAAGCCTCGTTCAATTTCCTGACGGCTCGGAAATCCGCCAATGACCACTAGAGGAACATGCTCAACATATGCTTGAGCGACTGCATTCACTGCGTTCAGAGCGCCAGCACCGTAGGTTAGAATCACTACGCTGGGATTATTACTGATGCGGGCGGCCGCATCTGCCGCAAAAACAGCTGACGGTTCGTGGCTTAAATAATACAAGGGCAACGCGTTACGCTGCTGCAAAGCTTGAAATAAAGGTAAAACAAAGTCCCCTGGGATACCAAAGAACTCTTTCACACCAAACTGCTTACACTCGTTGATTAAGGCGTCGACCAGTAACATAGGAATCTCCTCTTTGCGCTGCAGTGTGCGCGGATCAGCAGCAAAAAGTGTTGATTCACGTCAACTGAAGCGCACGCGGTCGAGGAGCAAAGGTGGTAGATTGGCCAAACTGGTCGGCGGTGTGACCACTGCACTTGGTGTTCAAAAACACGTGCGCTGCTATTTTTTTTAATGTTAGACTTCTGACCTCACGCTTGCCTTTAAGGGGTTCCTGTGCCAGATATCGTTGTTGCCTTTTTTGCCCTCGGCCTCATTGCGGGGCTCGTCAAATCCGACCTGAAAGTACCTGGTCAAGTCTACGATATTCTTACCATCCTGCTCATGCTCAGCATCGGTATCAAAGGTGGTTTGGCGCTGCACAGCAACAGCGGCTCGGTCGTATTTACACATTTACTGGCAATCATGGCTTTGGGCTTTTTGATTCCACCTATCTTGTTACCGGTCCTGAGACGCCTAGTTAAACTATCCCGTGTTGATGCCATAAGCATTGCCGCTCACTATGGTTCAGTGAGCGCCGGTACATTCGCCGTAGCTTGGGCATTAGCTGAGAGTTTCCGCTTACCACTCGCACCAGAAACAACGTTGTACTTAGTCATTCTCGAATTGCCCGCCATCATTCTTATGCTTGCTTTCTATCATTGGCGTTCGGGTGAGTCTGGCGCGCCTAAGGGTATGGGCGCAATTTGGCATGAAGCACTCACGAGCCGTGGTGTTATCCTACTCATGGGTGGTGTTGGAATTGGCTGGTTATACGGGCCTGAAGGACTTGCCTCGATTGAAGGCCTCGTACTGAACGGTTTCACTGCTTTATTAGCTTTGTTCTTACTCGAAATGGGTCTTACCACTGCCCGAATTTGCCGACCAATTCCGTGGCATTTATGGCGACTAATCGCCTTCGCAGCCATTATGCCACTCGTCTTAATTTGGCCAGGGCTCTGGCTAGGTTGGTACCTCGAGTTACCGGTCGGTTCGGTGCTTGTCCTCGGCGCACTCACTGCTAGCGCCTCCTACATTGCCGCACCAGCAGCGATTCGAGCGGCCATCCCCAATGCCGATATCGGCAAAGCTATGCTTGCTGCACTGGGGATCACCTTCCCGATGAACGTGCTGCTGTATATCCCAATTACTGCAAGTTTGTTGGCCGGTTAACGCGCATCCAAGTTATACGACAAAATTCGTGACAAGTGGGCGTACGGCAAACCGGTTTCTTCATGCCATTGGTTAAATACCTGCTGCACTTGTTGCAAGCCCTTGCGGGTCGTCGGTGCAGCATCAATTAAGCGGTGGTTCTCCAATGCCGTGACCACATCGGTCGACAGTATAAATCCGTCCCAACCGACCATTCGGAGGAAATACTGGGCACTCGCACCACCTAACCGAGCCCCATTTTTCTTCAACCAAAGCAGCAAACCCACTTGATCATGTGACGGCCATTGAGCGAGGAAATGGCCAAAGCTGCCGTGCTGTTCCGCTGCTTCAACAATCATGAAAGCATTGTGCGGAACGGTATTAATTTTTTGCATATTGCGGACAATACGTTCGTCGTTACCGAGCGCCTCGAGCCGTTCCGGTGGTACTTGTTGCCAGTATAAAGGCACAAAGCCACTAAACGCCTCTTCAAAACCTGGCCATTTGTTCTCGATAATGCGCCAGACAAAACCCGCACGAAACACACACTTCGTCATCGCCGATAAATAGCGATCGTCACCGAGCGACTGCAATTGTGCTGCGGTTGCTAGCTGCGGTAATCGCGCTAACACTTCAGCTTCACTGCCCTTACGCTCAATTGCGCGTTGGTAAAAAGGTTGGAATTTCATCAGCCCCTGCCATATTTCAAATGCAAAAATCTTAGCCATATTAGGAATGACGTAATCAATAACATGCCTGCCTACCCCACACCACAATTACAAGGTCAAAAAGCGAATATGACCGAGGAAACTTCGGGTGACCGGACCTAACGCTGCAGCATCAGTGAAATTAAGATAGAAGTTCGTTGTTCGGGTTGCACCGCGCTCTAGTTTAAGTTCAGCAAGGCTGCCGTCGAGTAAATAGGCGGCAACCGAATGACGCGGTAGCCAAGCAAAGCCTAAACCGCGGCGGATTAGCTCGATTGAGGTCGCCATGTGACTGACGGTCCAGCGTTGTTCAGCGCCGAGCCAGCCATAATCTTTAACGTTACGTTGTGCCGAATCACGCAAAACAATCTGGCGACACGCTTTTAAATCTTCGAGCTTGAGTGGTGAAGTCGCCTGACTCAACCAATGACTAGCCCCGGCAACAGCGACAAACTCCACCGCACACAAGTCCTCACTGAGATTACCAGACAGAGTGAATGGCGAAAGTGAGACATCGGCCTTGCCTTCATTGAGAAGTTCGTCGGCACCAGAAAGAATTGTCTCAAGGATTTCAAAACGAATCAGCGGAAATTCTTCAGCCACGTTAGCAAGCGCCTGATAAAGCAGTTCTCGAGGAAAGGCTTCGTCGACAGCAACACGCAAGCGTGACTCCACCCCTTGTTGCATATTGCTCGCGACCTGCTCCATGCGGTCAACTTCTGCGAGCAAATAGTCAATACGGCGCAGGAGCTGCTCGCCTGCTGTGGTTAATTCAAGACGACGACCTTGGGTTGTAAAGAGGCTCACACCTAACTGCTCTTCAAGCTTTTGCACCGCATGATGCAAACTTGAAGGGCTTTTATGGACGTGGCTGGAGGCTTGATTGAAGCCTCCGTGTTCGACCACTGCTTTGAACATTTGCCATTGATTAATTGTCGAACGCGCCACGCCCTATCCTCGATTATTTGTTGCCAATGAGCAGTCCGTCTGCCGAAAATTTTCCACCGCCATAGAAGACTAACGCAACGCTAGCTGCCAGCAGAGCTAAGCCAAACTCATAGCCGTTGTTGGCTAAGAACAAACCGTGCTCAAAGTGAACCGCAAAAATAGCAACCACCATGGTGAAGGCTAAAACCAATGCCGCCGGCCGTGTCAAAAGCCCCAGAATAATCAAGACACCACCAAAAAATTCACCGGCTCCGGCTAAAAATGCCATCAACATCCCAGGTGCGAGACCAATACTTTCCATCCACCCAGCCGTACCTTCCAAGCCGTGACCACCGAACCAACCGAATAGCTTTTGCGCGCCATGAGCTGCAAAAATAATTCCAATGGGTACACGCAATGCGAGCGAACCCCAACTCGAGTCGGTAGCTAAAACTTTCTTAATCAAACTATTCTGTAATAATGAACTCATCATCGATTCCTCAAATTAAAATTTTGGGATACTCGGCCACGCCAAGTAACTTAACAACGAGTTCAGTATAGACAACAATTTCATTTATACATATTGAACAAAATAGCATATTTTATTCTATAAATACGAATGAATAAGAAATGAAAGAAGCGTCTAATAGGGACACCTTGTAGGAGGCCGAACTTATGCAACCGATTCTATTTGTTTCTCATGGCGGCGGACCACTGCCGATTCTAAACCACTCAAGTCATACCGACATGCTGCGCGCCTTTGCCGAGATTCGGGAGCACCTCAGCGCTCATTTCCCAAAACCGGATGCCATTGTTTACATTAGCGCTCATTGGGAGCGAGAGCCGGTAGCTATTACTAGCGCGGCCGCACCAGAGCTGTACTACGATTATTACAACTTCCCGCCAGAATCCTACGCATTGAAATATCCCGTGCCAGGCGCACCTATGTTAGCTGCAGATCTACAGCAACGTCTCCAAGCCGCAGGCATCGAAACCGTGCTCGATGATAGTCGCGGGCTAGACCACGGCGTATTTATCCCTGGCTTGCTGTTGCACCCTGAGGCCGATATTCCGACCTTACAGATTTCGTTACAAAAAGGCCTTAGTGCAGAACGTCACTTAAAGATCGGAGAGGCACTGCAAGGGTTAGCTGCAGAAAACATTCTCGTCATTGGCTCTGGCTACTCCTTCCACAACATGCAGGCATTTTTTGGCCCCGACAATGCGAACGACAATGCCAAGAACCAAGCTTTTGAAGACTGGATTCTAGCAACGTTGACCGAGCCAGAAAGCACCGTGCGCCAGCATCAGCTGATCAATTGGGAGCAAGCGCCGCACGCCCGCTTCTGCCATCCGCGCGAAGAGCATTTACTACCCTTGCATGTCTGCGTCGGTGCCGCCGGCGACATCCCATTGCAACGCAGTTGGTCGTTCACCGCCCTCAACAAACGCGGCAGCTGCCATTTGTGGACCGTAGCTGGAATGTGACTCCCGCTTATGTGAACGGGCTGTCGCCAGAGTTAAAACATAAATTATTTTATGTTATTCATAAAATAATTATTGATCTGCATAAATTTCGATCGTAATGTGTTCATGTTTTCAACGTTCACTAAGGAACTATCATGAACACGCCATCGTATAAATACGCAGCAGCAGCCGCCGTTGCACTTGCGATTTTGTTTCCCATTTACTGGTTATCACCGAACTGGTGGAGCGGCGATTCGTTTACACAAATCATGACGCAAGAAATTCAAGTATTGGATTTCTGGGACGGTTTGTTTGTCGTTATTGGTGTTTTAGAAATAACAGTGTATGCATTTCTGCTGAAGCAGTTTAGCCACCAACTAGAGAGTACTACGCCGTCATTTCTGCTGATTTTGATGATGGTGTTTGTGGCACTCTTCCATGCCTCGGTCTTTGTTGATGTCGTCTACGCATTAGGTTGGCTCGCCCAAGACCCCGACACTTTGGTTCTGGGTGTGGGGATTTACTCGCTGATCATGCTGTTCTTATACGCGATCAGTGCCTTTATTTTCGCCATAATCTTACTCACACGCTTCAGCCGGTTGAATGGGGCCATGAAAATATTTGCAATTGGCTTACTCATCGCCTGCGTGTTCCAATTTACTGTGGTCTTGGGCATCATCAACATCGTCTTATTCCCGATTCTGATGCTGTTACTCGCCTTAAACTTCTATAACGGTGAGAGCGAAGTTGAAGTCATCTAAAGC
>JAMCRH010000284.1 GCA_023380515.1 Gammaproteobacteria bacterium
AGTACTATTTCGGCCTTGGCTGTCCTTGTAGTAAACCGTAATCGCTGCATCACCCACAGGCTCAACTTGCACAATACGGACTATCTCGTCAGCCTGAATACCTCTGACTTGTGCATCTTTCTTGATGTCTTCTAGCTTTAACATTTCTTGTCCCTGTCAACCTATTCCATTTTGGAATTTTTTAACTCAAATTCATTATCTCACAGTAATACCAGAAACTTAGTCATCCACCACCTCAAGCAACTCCCCAACCTCACAATCAAAGTACCTACAAAGCGTTTCAATCACTGAAAAATCGATGCGTTGGGCAGTTTCTTTGTAGAGCAGCGTTACGGTGTTTCTGTTTAATCCTGTATCGCGCGCGACGTCCATAACTTTGAGTTTTCGCTCACCCATCATTCTTGCTAAATGACACTTAACCATAACCACCCCAATAAAAAGCCATCCTAAATGACAAAAAGATATTGCAAATGCCATTATGCGTGCTAAAGTGTCATTTAGGATGGCAATTTGAACTGTTGAAATACGTATTGTTATCCAATCTATCACTAACGAAAGGAGGATGCCATGTTAAATGACATGACGTACTTAACGACCGAAGAACTATCTGAACGCATTAAATACGACGCTCGCACCATCCGTGAACGCTTAAAGGATTCGGTGCTGCTGGAGGGTATTCACTACATTCGCCCATTTGGTGGCCGCAAAATTCTATTTGTGTGGGAAACCATCCAAAAAGACATGATGAAAGCTTCGTCAGCTGGAATGGTGCTGCCGATGGCTCGGGGAGGTGTCGCTCATGGGTAGAGTGTATGCACGAAAAGAGAACAACAGGCTGGTGATTGATTTTACCTATCGCGGCAAACGCTGTCGTGAGCATACGGCACTGACAGATACAGCGGCGAACCGCAAAAAAGTGAAAGTGTTTCTAGAGCGGATCAAGGCCGAAATAGTACTTGGGACATTTGACTACTCACGTCACTTTCCAAATAGCCCTCGTGCGGAGCAGTTTAAAGCAATGCAACTACATGGTCGTCAGCTCGAAACGCCACTTTTTTCTGATTTTTCGCAAACCTGGTACAGCGAAATGCAAATCCAGTGGCGCCCATCGCACCAAGAGAAAGTGGCAACCACGTTGCGGATACACCTGTTGCCTCACTTCGGTGATAAAGAGGTTGGCTGCATCAGCAAATCTGACATCTTGGAGTTTCGAGCATCTCTCGCCAAAGTGATCACTCGAAGCAACAAACCGTTATCGCCATCGCGGATTAACCACATCATGACGCCATTGCGCATGATTTTGCATGAGGCAGCCAACCGCTACAATTTTAGCTCACCTTATGAGGGAATTAAATCGTTGAAAGTGCCGCGCACCGATGTTGAGCCGTTCAGCATTGATGAAGTGCGGTTGATTCTGCAGAGCGTGCGTGAAGACTTTAAAAACTATTATACAGTTCGCTTCTTCACAGGCATGCGCACTGCCGAGATTGATGGCCTGCAGTGGGATGCGGTCGACTTCAAGCGGCGGCAAGTAATCGTCAAGCGTGCGCTAGTGCGTGGAATTATTCAGGATACCAAGAACGACACTTCGTATCGCGCAATTGATATGAATGACCTCACGATTGATGCGCTCAAGGATCAGCAAGAAGTCACCGGTAACAACACCTTCGTGTTCTGCACGCGAACTGGTACGCCCCTCTCACATAACAACGTGACCAAGCGAGTCTGGTATCCGTTACTTCGTTACTTGGAGCTGCCAAAACGTACGCCATACCAAACCCGCCATACGGCCGCGACGCTCTGGTTAGCAGCAGGGGAGAGCCCTGAGTGGATTGCGAAGCAGATGGGGCACAGCACCACTGAAATGCTTTTCCGAGTGTATTCGCGCTACGTGCCTAACCTCACACGCCAAGACGGCTCTGCTTTTGCTCGCTTACTTAATGCTGAATTCTCAAATATATAAGGTGACTACTATGAACCAATTTTATCTCCCAACCATTCATCGCCTGGCAAATGCGCTTATGGCTGGCTTCAATGTTCGCAGCGACAATTCATTAGTTGTCGCTCTTGGCAACGGTACCGAGAAAAACAACTTCGAAGCTATTGTCAGCTGGGTCGAGCGTACCATTCAGCAGCGTCAATTGAACGCAGAAGAGGCTTGCATTCATGCGCTCATTCCACAGTTCGAACGCGAGTTACAAGAGTGGGAATTCAACCGTTACAGCAACTAAAAGGCACATGGCGTACGACACTGACGTACGCCATGTCATACGACAGCCCATGACAAAAGAAAATTACCTCACTCTCACACAAGCCAGTAATTACACTGGCTTTTCCCGCCGCACACTTCAGCGCTACGTCGCCTCAGGAAAGCTGCCGTCGACAAAGAACGCCAATGGCGTACGACAAATACCTGTGCTGGCGTTAAAGCAGTATGCAAAGGCAGAGCGCTTGAGTGAACGGGCAGGGGATGAGCAAATGCTACAAATCTTACTTGAAATATTAGAGCTGATTCCGTTGAGCGACATTGCAGCGATATCTAAAAAGCAGCGGCTGCGGGAGATGATTAACCAGTTAGGCGGTTCGCACTTATAGTTCGTTATTTAGCGTTCTTCACCGCCTTAAGTTCATTAATTTTGCCGAGCAATGCGTCAAAGCAGCCTTCACAAAAATCAAACTGAAACTTTTCTCCATCGCGCTTTGAGCCGTAACCAAACTCAGCAACTAAGCGAGCATACTCAACGAAGTTATCAAGGTTCGCCATGTTGTTTTTGTGAGCCTCGTTCACCACGCTCTGCCCGCAAACATCGCAGGTAATATCTGAAACTACTTGGCTGACTTGGACTGCATGCTTTTTCATTTGAGCGCTCCTCAAACGTAGTGACCGAAAAATATTCCGATTTTCTGGGTGGATTACAATTCAGCTTAATTTCTCCTTGATAGCTACTAGCTGTCTTGAGGTATAGCGTGCGTGGTTAGACAGGTGAGATAGAGCATACGCTAAAGCAACTATAAATATTGATGAGATTATGCTGACGGTGATAATTGCCAATACGAATACATTAAGCTCTTTTGTAGCACTGCCAAACGTACCGGGGATTTCAGTTAGCAGGCTAGTCGACATAAGATATATGCTGGCAATTAAGTTTATGAAGAAAAGCACCCAGGCCGAAACCTTCAAAATAGATAAAGAATTCGATGTGATGTCGACTGAAGCTGTGTTGTGTTTATCACCAGTCGCTTCTGAGCGCTTTACTTCAAAGACCTCGCCGTTTTCATCCTCCACTAAAATGCCCAAGTCACTCGCCTCAACATGCACTTCAAATGATTGTTTGTCACGGCGAATTAATAAACGCAAGTGATCTGAACGATATGCTATTCGCATGTCATCTTGGCTACGCACAGCCCAAGAATTAATTTTTGCAAGATAATCTCCTTTTTTGACGTCGTAAGATCTCAAAACTGATTTCTCATTAAACTCTTTAATGAGTAACGGCATAAAATCCCCTAATGGCCGCAAATTGGCTCATGTGGCTGAGTTATTGAATCGAATGAACTTGAATTCTCTTTGTAACTAAAATTGACACTCCCTTGCTATTTCGAAGTATTCACAGTTTAGGTAATCATCGATCACGCACATTAACAATCTAAAGTAGGCGAGTTTGCTAAGGTCATTCCATGAGTAGAAACCAAGACTAAGCTTCCGGAATTAGCGCTCATCCAACTTCCTGACAACGCGTTATCTATTCCACGACATTACAAGATTATTTAAGTTTGAGCAAATATTAGCCAGCGCAAAGCGTCACTAGCGAAAAGGTGGGTAAAGGTCAAAAATTCAAACCTCAAAAATCCGCCCTGAAAATTCTGCCACAGATTTGCCACATATCTGCCACATGCGTTTTTTCGGCGAAATTTAGTGAATTTGGGCAAAGGTCATCCGTGATTTGAAGGTGACCTCAACTCATAAGAAAAAAAGTAATGGCGTCTGCAGGGGGAATGCTCTGAAAGCCTTTGATGGCGCACCCGAGAGGATTCGAACCTCTGGCCTCTGCCTCCGGAGGGCAGCGCTCTATCCAGCTGAGCTACGGGTGCTTATTTCAATTTTTGACTTCTACTCTCAACGCCGATTTGCCATCCGACCTTTACCTCCGGAGGGCAGCGCTCTATCCAGCTGAGCTACGGGCGCAAATTCTGTGCTTGAAATGCAGGCGGGGATTGTAGGGAATTTGCGCTTTAATGTCTAGTGAAAATCAGCGCTACACAGTGAACCCTAAGTTAGTTGCGTGCTTTATGACCAGTGTCGATTTGAATATCGATGATGGAACTGGTTATTATTTATTCAATTGTTGACGCGCTATACATGAGGCCATTCTATGCAACCGAAACATCTGGCATGGACCGTTTTCATTATTCCGATTATTGCCGTGCACGGTGCTTATTTTATTGGGCTTTACCAAGGCGTTGCGCATGTGTGTATTCCTTACTTAGAAGGCTGCACCACCATTAGTCGGGCGGCGCGTATGGGGGACGCGATTTTCTTGTTTCGTGGGCTGATGATGCCCTTAGCGATGCTGCTAGTGCTCTTTTGGTACTTGCAGAGCATTTGGTTGCAGCAGCTGACGGGGCGCAGCCACAAGGTTATTTTCCTAATTGGAGCCATTGGTGCGTTGTTTCTCATTCTTTATGTGAACTATCTCGGCACCGACGGTGACTTTAATCGCTTTATGCGCCGTCATGGGGTCATCATTTATTTTGCTGGTACTGTGCTGGCGCAGATGTTGTCGATTAATGCGTTGCACAAGTACGGTGGTGAAGCAGTCAGTAAGCTACGCAAACTTATGCAAGTTCAACTGTCATTTATTGCGGTGTGTTGGCTCTTGGCAATGATCAGTTTGGCGATTAACACTAGTGGTGTGATTTGGGCGTCGCAGGGCGAAAACATCATCGAGTGGTTCTTTGCCCTGTTTATGTCCCTCTACTTTGCCGTCGCGGCGCGGATGTGGGAGCAGACGCATTACACCTGGCAGTTTAGCTTGAAGAAAAACTAGTCGAACGGCTTATTTTGCGTGTTTTCGCTGCATTTCACTCGTCGGTGCAATGCAGCTTTGGCGATCATGTTTGCGCTGACCGGCGCAGTCACAAACAAGAAAGCGGTGATTAACGCTTCTTGCATACTCACGCCTTCGGTAAAGAAGGTGAAATACAAGAACGAGCCAAATAAAGTCGCTCCCACGCCAAGTGTGCTGGCCTTGGCTGGACCATGTAAGCGGGTATAAATGTCCGGCAGGCGAGCA
>JAMCRH010000285.1 GCA_023380515.1 Gammaproteobacteria bacterium
CAGCTCATGGTGCTCAAGCGCACTGTCGATTTCTGCGACAACACCTTCAGTTAACCCGTTAGCGCCGAGTAAGACGACTGGCTTGAGCGGGTGAGCCAAGCCTTTTAAGAATTGCTTCTGTTTATTACTAAGTTGCATGGTTGATGCCTGTTGTTAATCTGGTTATAAAATCGCCTTTCGATACAGACGAACAAGGCAATCGAAATGTTTTTACCTGAGTTCGCGAGCGAAACACTTGAATTTGCGGTATTCTACCGCCATCTCCTAATACGAGCCAGTCCGAGTTAGCAAAAGAAGAGGAAACATGGCGAAAAAGAAGCGTTCAGCCAGTAGTAGCCGATGGTTAAAGGAACATTTTGACGATCACTACGTGCAAAAAGCCCAAAAGCAGGGCCTGCGTTCGCGTGCAGTTTTTAAACTCGATGAAATTCAGCAGCGCGATAAGATCCTTCGGCCAGGTCAGGTCGTAGTAGATTTAGGTGCCGCACCTGGTGGTTGGTCGCAATTCGTTGCGGATCTCCAAAATGGCAATGGTGAAGTCATTGCTTGTGACATTCTCGATATGGACCCAATTGCTGGCGTTGATTTTCTGCAAGGCGATTTTCGTGAAGAAGCGGTCTTAAATGCCTTGTTAGAACGGATTGGCGGTGCCAATGTTGATGTTTTATTGTCAGATATGGCGCCAAACTTTAGTGGCACCGACGCTGTTGACCAACCTCGCTCCATGTATTTAGTTGAGTTGGCCTTAGAGATGTGTCGGTCGGTACTGAAACCTGGCGGTGCCTTTGTGGTCAAAGTGTTTCAGGGTGAGGGTTCTGACGTCTTCTTAAAAGAAGTTCGACAGGCATTCACCACGGTGAAAGTGCGCAAGCCCGATTCGTCGAGAGCACGCTCCCGTGAGGTGTATCTGGTAGCGACTGGATACAAAATATAGTACCCTGTTTTTAATATTTTGCGGTTTATGC
Organism: Gammaproteobacteria bacterium; assembly: GCA_023380515.1. The sequence goes on from JAMCRH010000285.1 coordinate 966, forward strand.
TGTGTATAGGGAATGTAGAGTATAAACGAGTTAGCAGATTCTGCTTAGCAGTAGAGAGGAAATAACGTTGAGCGATATGGCGAAAAATCTCATTCTTTGGCTGGTGATTGCCGTGGTTCTAATGAGTGTCTTCCAAGGCATGAACCCAGGCACGAGTGACCAGCGAACCTATGCTTACTCGGAGTTTGTTCGTGATGTAAATCGCGGCTCAATCCGAGAAGTGACGATTAACGAGTCGAAGCGTTCAATTTCAGGTGTGCGTTCGGGCGGTGAGCAGTTCCGTACTGTCATGCCAGCGCAAGACCCAGACCTGCTGAATGATCTTCTGAATCAAAGCAACGTGACTGTTCGTTACGAAGAGCCAGAGTCGCGCAGCTTGCTAGGCACCATTTTCATTTCTTGGTTCCCTATGCTGCTTCTCATTGCGGTCTGGATTTTCTTCATGCGCCAGATGCAAGGCGGTGGTGGACGTGGCGCGATGTCGTTTGGCAAGAGCAAAGCACGCCTGATGGGCGAAGACCAAGTGAAAACAACTTTAGCTGACGTAGCAGGTTGTGAAGAAGCAAAAGAAGAAGTTGCTGAACTCGTTGACTTCTTGCGTGATCCGAGCAAATTCCAACGTCTTGGTGGTCGCATTCCCAAGGGCGTCCTGATGGTGGGTCCTCCAGGTACTGGTAAAACCTTGCTTGCGAAAGCAGTAGCCGGTGAAGCGAAAGTACCATTCTTTACTATTTCTGGTTCGGACTTCGTCGAGATGTTTGTCGGTGTTGGTGCATCGCGTGTGCGTGACATGTTTGAACAGGCCAAGAAGGCGGCGCCTTGTATTATCTTTATTGATGAAATCGATGCGGTCGGTCGCCAACGTGGTGCCGGTTTGGGCGGTGGCCATGATGAGCGCGAGCAAACACTAAACCAGATGTTGGTTGAAATGGACGGCTTCGAAGGCAACGAAGGTATCATTGTCATCGCTGCGACGAACCGTCCAGACGTTCTTGACCCTGCGTTATTGCGTCCAGGTCGTTTTGACCGTCAAGTGACCGTTGGTTTGCCTGATGTCCGTGGTCGTGAGCAAATTCTGAAAGTTCACATGCGTAAGGTTCCAATTGCAGACGATGTCGAGCCAGCTGTGATTGCCCGTGGTACACCTGGGTTCTCAGGAGCTGACTTAGCGAACTTGGTTAACGAAGCTGCATTGTTTGCCGCGCGTGAGAATCGCCGCATGGTTTCTATGGCTGAGTTTGAGAAAGCGAAAGACAAGATCCTCATGGGTAGTGAACGTAAGTCGATGGTCATGACTGAGGAAGAGAAAGCCATGACCGCTTACCATGAAGCAGGTCACGCTATCGTTGGTCGTTTAGTACCAGACCATGATCCGGTATATAAAGTGTCAATTATTCCGCGTGGTCGTGCGTTGGGTGTGACGATGTACTTGCCGGAACAAGATCGCGTGAGCCATAGTAAGCAGCATTTGGAAAGTATGCTGTCGAGCTTGTACGGTGGCCGTATCGCCGAGCAAATCATTTATGGCGACGAACATGTGACGACCGGTGCTTCGAATGATATTGAGCGAGCAACTGCAATCGCACGCAAAATGGTCACCCAGTGGGGCTTGTCGAGCAAAATGGGACCATTACTGTACGCTGAAGATGAAGGACAAGTGTTCTTAGGTCGCTCAGTTGCACAGAACAAACAAATGTCAGACGACACCATGCGTGCTATCGACGCAGAAATTCGGGAAGTGATTGACCGCAACTATGATCGTGCGAAGAAAATCTTAGAGGAGAATGTCGATATTCTCCATGCGATGAAAGATGCTCTTATGAAGTACGAAACGTTAGATGCCGGACAAATTGACGATTTGATGGAGCGCCGCGATGTTCGTGAACCATCTAACTGGCATGACAAAAATGACAGTGACAAGTCTTCGGGCGACGCGGCTCCCGTTGCGAAACCGAAGGCCAAAAAGAAAAAAGATGACGGTAACGAGCGCTTAGATATCGACGCACCGGATTCACCACCCGCCAAATAAGGGTTGGTTAGAAACAGAATAACCCCACGACGTTCGGCGCCGTGGGGTTATTTTTTGCAGCGAACTGCATTGTTTTTTGGTAGCATTGACCGCCGTGCAGGGTAAGACAAGGACTGAGCTTTGAAAAATAAACGTGCAATAGCAGTCATGGGTATTTTGAATGTAACGCCAGACTCTTTCTCTGATGGCGGGCAGTTTAATTCGCTCGATGCGGCTCTTTATCGCGCCGAACAAATGGTTAATGAAGGCGCTGCTTGGCTTGATGTCGGTGGTGAGTCGACGCGCCCTGGCGCTGTTGATGTCGCTGAAAACGAAGAGCTCGATCGTGTTGTACCTGTAATCGCCGCCTTAAGTGCGCGGTTTGATGTCAAGATCTCGGTCGACACAAGCAAAGCTGCGGTTATGACAGCTGCTGTAGCGGCTGGCGCTGATATGATTAACGATGTGCGGGCACTACGTGAACCAGGTGCTCTTGCAGCAGCTGCAGGAAGCAATGCGCTGGTTTGTTTAATGCACATGGTAGGGCAGCCCCGTACCATGCAACAGTCACCGAAATACGACGATGTGGTTGTTGACGTACAACGTTTTCTTGCCGAACGAATTGACGCATGTGTCGCTGCGGGTATTGCGGCCGAACGAATTTGGCTTGACCCCGGGTTCGGGTTTGGAAAATCGGTTGAACACAACTACCAATTGTTGGCACACTTAGCCGACTTGCACAAATTGGGTCGACCGTTATTAATTGGTGTGTCACGCAAGTCAATGCTCGGTGCAGTGACTGGACGCGACACCTCAGAACGTTTAGCTGCAAGTGTTAGCGCCGCAACCATTGCGATGCTGCAGGGCGCAGAGATTATTCGAGTACATGATGTTGCAGCCACGGTTGACGCCATGAAAGTGGTTCAGGCAACAATCGCAGGAGATGGAAGCTAGGATGGGTAAGTATTTCGGAACAGATGGAATTCGTGGTCGAGTTGGTGAACGGCCAATCACGCCTGACTTTGTTTTAAAGCTCGGGTGGGCTGCTGGTAAAGCGCTAGCTGCAAAGGGAAACACGAAGGTATTAATCGGCAAAGATACGCGGATTTCGGGTTATATGCTCGAATCGGCGCTTGAAGCTGGATTTTCCGCTGCCGGTGTCAGCGTTGAATTTCTTGGGCCAATGCCAACGCCCGCGATTGCGTATCTAACTCGAACTTTTCGTGCTGCCGCAGGCGTTGTGATCAGTGCGTCACATAATCCTTATTACGATAACGGCATAAAGTTCTTCTCTGATTCGGGCCACAAGCTATCCGATGAGCTCGAAGCGCGGATTGAAAGCTACCTAGACCAAGAAATTGACTGTGTTGAATCAGAAGAGCTCGGTCGTGCATCTCGGATCGAAGATGCAGCGGGTCGTTACATCGAGTTCTGTAAAAGTACCTTCCCAAGCCATTTATCCTTAGCTGGGATTAAGCTTGTGGTGGACTGTGCACATGGCGCAACCTATCACATTGCACCGAATGTATTCCGTGAGCTCGGTGCCGAAGTCATTGAAATGGGTACTACGCCAAACGGGCTGAATATAAATAAAGGCTGCGGAGCCACCGATTTAGCAGCACTGCAACAGCGCGTGCAAGCGGAAGGCGCGGCAATTGGCCTTGCACTTGATGGCGACGGCGACCGGATCATGATTATTGATGCCGATGGTCAAACCATCGACGGTGATGAAATCGTCTATGCACTTGTGCGTCAATCCATTCGTGATGGCAACCTAGAAGGCGGTGTGGTTGGTACTTTAATGACCAATATGGGTATGGAGTTGGCACTTGCTGACTTGAATGTACCATTCGTCCGTGCCAAGGTGGGCGACCGTTATGTCATGGAAGAACTGCGGAAGAACCGTTGGTGTATCGGCGGTGAAGGCTCAGGTCACGTCATCAACTTAAAGTATCACAGTACTGGCGACGGTATTCTGGCAGCGATTCAGTTTTTATCTGGCATGGTTAGAGAGGGGTGTTCAGCTCGAGACATGGTTGCCGGAATGAAGAAACTACCCCAGGTGCTCGTCAATGTTCGATTTACCCCAGGCACCGACCCGCTTAATGCGCAAAACGTGCAGTCAGCCGTGGCTGAAGTCGAAAAAGCATTAGCTGGTCAAGGCCGAGTATTGCTGCGCAAATCAGGCACAGAACCTTTAGTACGGGTCATGGTCGAAGGTCGTGATAGCAAACAAGTGAAGGCCTTCGCACAACAAATCGCCAGTGAAGTCGAGGCGGTTGACTAAGAAGAACGCGAATTGCTTAAAGCATGAGCAATTAACAAAATTTTCTCACGCGGTGCTTGTATCAAACCCTATTGTCGGGTACTATCTGCGCCGCTCAACGAACTGGACAGGAGCGTCTTGTGAGAACATCACTAGTCATCGCAAACTGGAAGTTGAATGGGGATGCCGAGCTGCTGAAAAGCTTTGCCGAGCACTTCCATCAGAGCGAAATACAGCAACACATTGGTGTCGCAATTTGCCCGCCAGCAGTTTATTTGAAAACCGCTGACGTTCTTCTTAACGCCATTGGCGTGAAGGTTGGAGGGCAAAACTGCAGCGAGTTCGAGCAGGGTGCATACACCGGTGAAATCAGTGCGCAGATGCTGGCTGATAGTGGCTGTCGTTATGTATTAATTGGGCATTCTGAGCGTCGCGCGTTATTTGCTGAAAGTGATGCAGTGATGGCAGGAAAAGTCCAACAGGCACAAGCGGCCGGCTTAACCCCCGTGTTATGTATCGGCGAAACGCTCGAGCAACGCGAAGCGGGTGAGCTCGAGCAAGTGATAGAGCAACAGCTCAGCAGTGCTTGTAAAGAAGTAGATTTTGAAAACCTAGTCATTGCCTATGAGCCAGTTTGGGCAATCGGTACTGGGAAAACTGCGACACCAGCGCAAGCACAAGACGTGCACCGACTGATTCGCAATTGGGTGGCAACAAAAGCTCCCGAAGCAGCGCAAAAGATACAAATTTTGTATGGTGGCAGCGTGAAGGCAGATAATGCCACTGAGTTGTTCTCGCAGGCCGATATCGATGGTGGCCTGATTGGCGGAGCAAGTTTGGACACAGAGCAGTTTGCTGCAATTTGCCAAGCCATTTATCCTTAGCTGGGATTAAGCTTGTGGTGGACTGTGCACATGGCGCAACCTATCACATTGCACCGAATGTATTCCG
>JAMCRH010000286.1 GCA_023380515.1 Gammaproteobacteria bacterium
CCATTCTATCGCTGTATGCGCGGAACCAATAATGGCAGTCCGCGGTGTGTCGCATTGCAGGGCGATATTGGCGGGGTGATTAGCTGTTCGATTTATGCGGATCGGCCAAGTCCATGTCGTGATTTTGACATTAGTATCAATGGCTCTAACCCTGCCTGCGATCAAGCGCGGGCGAAGTATGGGATGGCTGCGCTGATTACGATTCAAGAAGTCGCCTAAGTGACCACGATGTGATTGTGAGAGGAGTTGTTGAACTTAGCAATTGCCACTATTGAAATTACATAGTCAATGTGAAAATAAATCACCTTAGATTTTCGTCAGTTGGCCGCAACTGAGGGTTTACCCCTTGTTGTCTGACCAGTAATCACTTACGGTAAAGCACATTCATTGTCTGTAGCTCACACTGAGTTCATTTCGATTTTGCTTCGAGTTATAGGCTGATTAATAAGGATTGTGCTGTTGTTATCGTCTTGGCCTCGGACGCGTTTTGTTATCATCCTATTGGCGTGCACTCTGTTACCTGCCACAACCACAGTTGTGCATGCAGGTGATTCGCATGAGCACACCGATTTGCGATTAGAAGGACAGCTTGATGAGCTGCTTGGTCCCGGGATGTATCCTGCCGATCGACAAGGCTTTGCTCAGCTACTCATAGATATCACTCCAGCGGTTCCAGCATCGACTTATGTGCGTGCTTGGGGCTACCGTGCCCTTGAACTGGCTCATGCCGAACAATCATTTAGCGCAGCTGAAGAAATCACCCGAAAGTTGCTTGAGCATGCTCAACGTGCACAGAGTGCGTCAGCCATTGCAGAAGCCTATGCCCTTAAGGCGGAAGTATTTGATTTACAGAATAAACGCCCGCTTGCTCAGCGAGCAATCGCTGATTTTGAGCGCCACAGTAGTGATGTAACTAATCCGCGTATTTTATTTTTTGGCCACAATGTCGCTGGCCGGGTTTTAGCGAATGCTCAACAACACGAACAAGCACTTGAACATTTTCTGCTTGCGCAACAAGCGATAACGGGTGAGGAAGGACAGCAAAATGTCCGTCGTCGCCAGTTCTTGAATATGCATATTGGCCGCTTATACGCGACCATTGAGAACTTTGAGGCGGCGCTGCCCATTGTTCGTTCTGCGATTGAGGAAGGGCTGCGCTATCAGGTACATCACCGGTTACCGGATTTATATTTAATTCAAGGCTATCTTCTCAGTAATCTTGCGACAAGAGAGGAGGCAATTGAATCCTATCGTCAGGCGATGCGCTGGGCGGAAGAATTGAACGAAGTTCGTATTCAAATTATTGCTCGCAATAATATCGCCTCGGAATTGATTCGTGACGAAGCGTATGCGGCAGCCGAGTTGCTGCTCTTGGAGGCACAAGTTATCGCGCAGGCGGAGCAACGCACTCGAGAACTGCAATTTGTCGAATTCAATCTCGCCGATATTGAAGTGAAGCGCGGCAATTACGCCGCAGGCATTGCTCGCATGCTCGACATTCGCAAGCTCATTGCCCAAGAGGGGAGCGGTCGCGATGAAGCAGAGCTGCTGTATTACCTAGCTGGAGCATATGGTGAAGCAGGCTTATTTGAAGAGCAAGCGACTACGTTACTCGAACTGCATGAATTACGCCAACGTATTTTCCGAACGGATCGCGAACAATTGATGGCAGAAATGCAAGCCCGTTATGAAGCGCACGATCAAGCTCAGCAAATTGCGCTGTTACAACAGGAAAACCAATTGCGCGAGCAGCAGTTGAAGAATACACAGCTGATGCGTGGAATTAGCTTCCTATTAGTTTTAGTCCTAGCGCTCGTGCTCATGGTGATTGCGATGGGTTATCGCGCATCGCGGAAAACCAACCAGCAACTCAACGAAGCGAATCGGCGTCTCAATCAACAGGCATTGCTTGATCCGTTAACGGGGCTTGGGAATCGCCGTCGTTTTCAGAATCTCATGCAGGAACGCGGGCGGCTCACAGAGAAACCTGCGAGCGTACTCATGTTGCTCGACCTCGATCATTTTAAACAGATTAACGATACCCTTGGCCACGCAACTGGTGATGAAGTTCTGCGTGATCTCGCTAAACGCTTAACCCGTGTGTGTGGCAAAAATGCTCATGTGATTCGCTGGGGTGGCGAAGAGTTTTTGATTTACGCGCCGTGTGAGAGCGCCGCGGCGGCAGCGCAATTAACAGAGGACGTGCTGATCGCACTAAATTCAGACCCAGTTCACTTTAACGAAGAAGCAGTTGACGTCCGGGGAACTATTGGTACTGTGATGTTGCCGTTACCAGGTTTAAGCGAGGCTCAGTTAGACTGGGAAAAGGCATTACAATTAGCCGATAACTTGTTGTATATCGGCAAGTTACAAGGTCGCAATCAAGGGCACTGCTTGAATAGAATCTATGGTGCATTTGAGCATATTGAGCAGGTGCTGTTCCGTGATTTTAACGCGGTGTTAGAGCAAGGGGCGCTCGATGTGGTTAAAATTCAAATCGAGGTAAGTGAGCGCTAGTTAACGCTCACTCTCATTTCTATTGTGGCTTTCATCCTGTGCCTGCTGACGTTTGACAAGACGCTCGAGAGACTCCAATACCGCAGGCGTCAGTGATTTCACATGCAAATCGCGCTGAGGGAATGGGATGGTAATACCCGCTTCTTTAAAGCGCTTAAAGATTTCGATTTTTATTGGTGAACGAACACCCTCAAAACCATTCATCGCATCGGCGATCCAGACTCGCAACTGCAGCTGAATGCCGTTATCACCAAAGTCTATGAGGCGCGCAACAGGCGCTGGATCTTTCAATACCCGGTCAGACACCAGTGCACATTCCTCCATGATTTTAAGCGCTTCTTCAGGGTCGTCGTCGTAGCTAATATCAACGTTAATTTTAATCCGCGTATTGGTATCGGCATAACTCCAATTGATTACATCTGACGTGATTAAGTTCTCGTTCGGAATGAGTGTGTCGACCCCTTCGCGATTGCGCAGCACGATATAACGTGAGCGCAGCTCTTGCACCCAGCCGAATTGCTCACCAATGGTAATCACGTCGCCAGGTTTGATGGAACGGTCAAAAATCACAATAAACCCAGAAATAAAGTTCGCGGCGATTCGCTGTAAACCAAAACCGAGACCGACACCGAGTGCGCCACCAAAGACCGCAAAAGTCGACATATCGAAACCGACCGAACTGAGGGTGGCGAGCACGGCAATCGTAATGAGAGCGAACTTAATGGTTTTAATTAAACCGACCCGGGCACTTGCATTTAGCGCTTTTGACTCTGCGAGTCGGACTTCGAGTAGATGGGAAATCCAGCCAGCAATGGTTAAGGCAATTATGATGAGGAAAAAGAGTTTTAAGCCGGAAAGAATAGACAGGCGGAAGTCACCTAGGTTCACACCCACAGCGTCGAGTGCTGCAACCACTTGCGGCAAAAGATTGAGCAAGTACAATCCGACAATAATCCAAATTATGCCGGCAATCAGACTCTCAGATGCTTTGAGCAGCGGACCGCCCTTGAGTGACTTGCGCAAAAAATAGACAATCAAGCGAATAGCTGCAAACGAGCTGGTTAACGGCACAAGGACATTCAAAATGGGCGTGTCATCTTGCCAAAGTTGCAATGTAAATTGCCCTGCCCAGAGCACGACAAGCATACTGATTGGCCACAGAAGGCGCTCGAGTGAACGGTAGGCGATACGCCGCAAACCAGAGCTAGCGCTACCGGACTCGCCGAGCTTAATCAGCATACGACGCCGAGTGTACAACGCAACTAAAATAGCCAGTAAGACGATGCCCCATTGCGGCACTGAATCAGCCGAGTAAAGGTGCTTAGCCTGCTCGGCTAATGTTTGTAAAAGAGTTTGTACACTAAGAGTATCGGAACCAAATGATTCGATAGCCATAAAAGAAGCCCTTTACTAGATTCGCGGTGCAAGATCTGGTATTCCTAATACACCAACATAAGATTAACAATAACAATGATTTCGCAAATTGCGAAACAATAATCTCAGCACATGGATGTGATGGAGTTTTATGCCAAGTTCAATTCGACAGTTTCTATACATCCTCGCTCTCGCTTTGTGGTCCACGCCTTCTGCTGCGTTTCTCAGCGGACCTTTGTCATTTTCAATCGAGCCAGTTCAAGCCCAACAGGCAATTACTGACCCGGAACTCGAGGAGGCGCTCGATTTGTATTTGTCTCTTGAAGATGATCGGGAGCGTGAAGCGGAGCTCTTGCGTATTTTAAGCAATGTGGACGCTCGGAGCTTCCCGTCAACTTACATCCGTGCTGAAAGTTATCAGTTTTTTGAGCTGTTACGAATACGAAATCTTGAGCAAGCGGAGGAGTTTTTAACCGAACTGTTGCCTTTTGCAGAGCAGCATCCGTTTGCCGATGTTCTTGTTGAATACTATATCAATTGGCTTGAACTCCGTCAGTTTCAGCAACAAACATCGGAAATGCTGGCGTTGGCTGAGCAGTTAACCGAGCTGCTAAATCAGGTTCAAAATCCTCGCATTGGTTATTATGCTCATATTGTATTGCTAGAGGTTTTTTCTAGCAACGGCCAGTATCAGCGAGCCTTAGAGCATGGGTTGCAGTCGTTGGAGTGGTTGTCGCGGACGAGTGACAGTCGCAGGACGACGCGGCGAATTGCGTTAACAGGGCAGATTACCCAAGTGCATTTGCAATTACGTAATTACGACCTCGCGATGGAATTAACCTTGCAAGCGATTCAAGAGGCTGTCAGCGG
>JAMCRH010000287.1 GCA_023380515.1 Gammaproteobacteria bacterium
AGCACCTATTTCCCGCGCTGCCCTCCGGAGGCAGAGGCCAGAGGTTCGAATCGTAAGAGCTAAAAGGCGATCTAAAACACGTGTCCAAGGACAATATCTGGCTTGGCTCAGTCTCAGCTGCTTTACCCGTACCAATGGCAAAATTAAACAGGACTAAAGCGACTAAATAAATCATCGAGTGATTGAGCAGATGCTTGACCATAGACAGAGCCAGCTCAAGCGCATTGAACCTGAACTAACAACTCTTCAAGACCATCAGCCATTTAGCCTCCCTTGTTAAGCGTATTTGACAAGGTGGCGAATTGCGCAACGCTATTTGGATGATTTCAGGGGGTGGGAACAAAAATGCCACGGCTGGTTAGCCATGACATTTAAAAGATTTAAGTTGTCACGTTGCAACAACTATAACTACAACACAAAGCCATGATGCTTTCCATTGGGCAGCTCGATGTCGAGCCGTACCTTCCCGCCCCCAGCCTCGACGTATCGCTTCAGGCTGGAGAGCTTCACGTCTTGCCCAGCCTTCTCCATACCAGCGACGGTTGGTTGCTTGATGCCGAGGGCTTCAGCCATATCTGCTTGCGTCTTTTCCATTAGGGAGCGGATTTCCCCTAGGTGGATGTTCAGCAAAATCTGATTAGCCTTGGTTCTGGCGTTTGCCACTACTTCTGGCTTTTCGGTATCCAGGATCTGCTCAAATGTTCTAGCCATTTCACTCACCTCTTATGGAGTGCGTCCAGATGAGCCGAAAACTCTTTGTCGGCCACCGGAATCATCTCCTCATAAAAACGCTTTTCTTTTCCAGTTTTCTCACCAGCACAGAGCAGAATCGCAGCCCTGTTTGGATCAAAGGCAAAGAAGGCTCGTATTGGGTTTCCTTTGCTTTGCACCCTGAGTTCTTTCATGTTTTTGTGTGCCGAACTATTCACCGTATCAGCGTAGGGGCGCGACAGCATCGGTCCCTTCTGTTCCAACACCATCATAGCCGCAATCACATTTTCTCGGTCGGTGTCGTCCAGCGCATCGAACCAAGCATCAAAAGTGTCTGTAGTCCTTATTTCCCACATGATTCACGCCGTTCATTATAGGTTACATCCTATATTTTCCGTAGACTATTGTCAAGGCATGCCAATGATTTGAAAGGCAGGCAAGCCCTTACCCAAGTTCACTCCCACTTTCACTTCCGGCGCGTCCATACCCAGCTGCGCTCGGCTCAGCACTACCGCATACCCCGTCACATTTCCATTTGCACCCACATTACGCCTCCCTGCGCTGCACCTGAGCTAGCACTATAGAAAAGCGATACTTAGGGCGCTAGTGGGCAATGGCGGAATTTAACCAGAAGATCTCGTTGATGGCGGGGCTTTATTGTTGAGGAAACAATCAAGACCATAGTTGCAACTTGCGATCTCTGATGATTACCCAGTGGAACGCAACGACAAACTAGACTTCTCGCGGGTAACACTGGTATTGATTTACTTTACTCTTATGCATTCAACAAATATTTAATAACTCAATGGTTAAAGAGTTGAGGGAATGGTCGCTCACCAAGAAGGAGATACAACCATGATCAAATACGCACTTATTTCCAGTTTGATGGTAAGCCTCGGCCTTGCGTGGCATGCGCCAGCTGCCGCAGTTTCGAGTGGTGAAACTGCCGAAAGCGAAGTGCCTCCTGTGCTGGTTCGAGTGGCGCCAAATTATCCTCGCCGCGCCGTGGAACGAAGAATTGAAGGCTATGTGGAATTGGCGTTTGATATCGACAACCGAGGTCGCCCTACTAACATTGAAGTCGTCGCTTCCGAGCCTAAGGGTGTTTTTGATCGAGAAGTCGTTAAAGCAGTCCGCCAATGGCGCTATGAACCCATCGTATACCAAGGCGCGACCCTTCGCATGGACATGAACTTTGGCGATAACTAGAGTGAACATGGCCCATGATCCGGAGCCCACCTTGGCAGAACCTTCTTGGGTTGAAGTTTATTCTGCCGCCCATGCCATTGAAGCACAAATGCTAGTCGGGCTCTTACAAGCAAATGGCTTGCAAGCAGGGCTACGGGGCTTAAGTATGGGCGGAGCTATTGGTGAAGTTCCCCTAGACGCCCTCGCTACCGCAATCTACACACCGCCGGAGCAAAAGGCCCGCGCCTATGGAGTCATCATCAGCTATGAAGCCAGCAGTGAAACACCTTGGACCTGCCCTCAATGCCAGGAAGAAAACGGCGGTCAGTTTGAGTTTTGTTGGCAGTGCCAGCTTCCCCCAAACGCCTAACAACAAAGAGTTACCTCTCTATATCCCTGTGCTTTCCGACCCATAAAGATATCATGGGACAACCTACTTAATACGGTCTTACGCGATGCAACTCGTTGAATGTTTCGTTCGTGAATGCGAGCAATTTGGAGTAAGTGAGCTTTTTGGTATTCCTGGTGATTTTGTCTTGCCGTTTTTTCAGGCGTTGGTATGACTCCCTTTGTCAACGTTAAGCAAGCGCTGCCCTGGCATTGTTTCAGCCCATAATCAGTTCTGTCTGGTTTAGTTAAATGAGCTAACGCATCAGATGAGGCAGTAATGTCGTCG
>JAMCRH010000288.1 GCA_023380515.1 Gammaproteobacteria bacterium
CCATGGGGTATTACTGACTTCAGCAAGAACGTGCGTAAACTCACCAGCAGCATTCTCAAGGTAATAACAGTTGAGCGGGCTGAAATAAATACCGAAGCAGCGAACGTTGCCGAGCAAATAAACACGACCAGTCAACGCCTCCCCTGCTAGTTCAGACATCTTCGTACGTACTGCGTCGGCAAGCGACACATTCGGTTCGCGCGGCTCGTCACGTAGATAGTCGCTGTTGCGAAATGAAAACGCGGCAAAACCACCATTGATGTTAAACAGTCGACTGCACGCTCCAGCACTGACCAAATCATCGAGATCGAGCCACCATTGCGATAACGCATAGCGAAAACCATGCCGTTTCGGGGTGAAACGTTGATGTCCGATGTGGCCAATATAGATGGCGTGATTACTCATAATAAGCCGGCTCATCCGGGGTGATTTCTATGCCGAGACGCCGTACCACATCAATCGCGCTGCGCACACCATCTTCATGAAAACCGTTGTACCAGTAAGCCCCACAAAAATGCGTTCGGTTCTGTCCACAAATTTCCTTGCGACGGGCTCGTGCAGCAAACGAAGCAAGAGAATAAACCGGATGTGCATAGGTAAAGCGCCGTAAGATTTTGTCTTCTGCAATGGCCGCTGTGTTATTCAAAGTCACACAGAAAGTGACGGGGGCGTTATGAATCCCCTGCAGGATATTCATGTTGTAAGTCAACGTTGCAGGCTTCTCTTCTGCTTGTTCACGTATACTCTCTGGTAGCAGATAATTCCAACTAGCCCACGCTGCCTTACGTTTTGGTAACTGGCTAATGTCTGTGTGTAGCACAACATCGTTATCTTGATACGGAATTGCCGATAAAACGTCCTCTTCAGCAACGGTTGGGTCGGCAAGCAAGGCTAACGCTTGGTCGCTATGGCAGGCAAATACGACTTGATCAAACTGTTCGGTGCGGCCATCAGTGAAATACAAAATGACGGCATCGACGTGACGTTCAACCCGTTGAATATCGGCATTAAGTTCAATTCGCTCCGCAAACGGCGCTGTGAAAGCCGGAATATAGCTGCGTGAGCCGCCCTTAATCACATGCCATTGAGGGCGGTCCTGAATATTCAATAGACCATGATTCATGAAAAATCGCAGGAAGAAACCTAATGGAAACTGCGCAGATTCCTTAAGGCTCGCAGACCAAATGGCAGCACACATGGGGTAGAGATAGTTGTTGGCAAAATCCTCGCCAAGGTTCAACGACTCGACAAAGTTCGCTAACGTTTGACCATCTACTTCTGCTTGCGAGCGAGTTTCTAACGCTTCTTTAGCAGCTTTATTGAACGCAACAATATCGCCCAACATGCGGTAAAAGCTAGGTCGGAACAGATTGCGTTTTTGCGCAAACAGCGTCCATAAACTATGGCCATTATACTCAAGACCGGACAGCGGGTTGGTCACTGAAAAACTCATTTCGGTGTCTTGCCACGCCACCCCGTTACGACGCAACAATGTCTTAAAATAAGGATAAGTGCGGTCGTTAAAAACGATAAAACCGGTATCTATCGCGTATTGTTGGTCTTTCCACTCAACATCGACCGTTGCCGTATGGCCACCGATGTAATCGCCCTTTTCGTACATCCAAACTTCATGTTGCTCACTCAATAAATGAGCAGCGGTTAAACCAGCAATGCCCGAACCAATGACGGCAATTTTCATGTAACATCCTTAACCGAAACACCTGCGGTGGGGTCACCGCAACGAACAAATCATTTTATAATTGTTGGACGCGTATTCTCTTGCCTCATGCAAGGCATGGAAAATCACGAGCGCATGCGCGCTGACATCGCAATTTGCCAGCGGTAAGGCAGCCGAGATAAAAACGCAAGAATCCAACCAAAGATACGTGGAAAAGCGATATGTGGTTTACCTCGGGCCAAACCTTTTTGGATGGCAAGACTGGCTTTCGCAACAGAAATTCGCATCGGCATTTCAAAATCATTGGCATCGGTCATCGGTGTTTCGACGAACCCAGGTGAAATCGTTGTGACGGCAATTTTCGCTGCTTTCAAGTCCGTTCGCAAACAGCTGGCGAAATAATGAACAGCCGCTTTGCTGGCACCGTACGCTTCGGCTCGCGTAAACGGAAATAAACGTGCCATACTGTCAACAATTGCAATGCGGGCACCGGCTTGCATGCTGCGCACTAACGCTTCACAGCAGTAAACGACCCCGAAAAAATTAGCCGCAAATACACGCTCAACAAGCGCAGCATCAAATGTGCTAGCGTCATCAATGTACTCACAAACCCCAGCGTTTAATATCGCCAGGTCGATGCCTTTTAGTTCAAGCAGCGCCTTTTCTACTTGCTCGCGATCGGTCACATCAAAGATGACTGCAGAAAATTGCGCCTGTTGCGACACCGGCAACTCCGCTTTGAGCGCGGCCATTTTCTCACTGTTGCGGCCGCAAGCATAAACCTTGTGGCCTGCAGCCAAGTAATCGAGGGCTAATTGTTTTCCAATGCCTGAGCTTGCGCCTGTAATGAGAATATTCATACACCCGCCAATTTAGTTCGTACTTTACCGACCACCCAACCAAGCAGTGGCACATGTTCATAGACCATGGCGCCGAGATCGTAATAATCAACGTGTTCTTTTATTCGATTGTCTTCTTCAGCAAACAACAAATGGCTTGTGCCGGGAACTTGTATTTCCCTGCCACCAGCTAACTTTTCATGTTGCAAGCGCATTTGCCAAACCAAAAATGCCTGCTCTCGGTCTACCATGGTTTGCTCAATTGCGAAGCGGCAGGTCAGCGCATTCTCAAGTCCGTGCGCCAGATAATCGTGTAGTGCATCTCG
>JAMCRH010000289.1 GCA_023380515.1 Gammaproteobacteria bacterium
GCACTGGGCTTGCTGTAGAGCTGATAACAATATCCGATTGCGGTAATAAGTCCGCCAAACTCGATAAAGCGTAAGCTTCACCGCCGACTTGCCGAGTTAACTCTTCTGCTCGAGCAACCGTGCGATTCGCAACTCGTAAGGTTTGCACACCCTGCTCACGTAAATGACGCGCAGCCAGCTCGGCAGTCTCGCCCGCTCCAACCAACAATACTTGGGTTTTCTCAAGCTTAGTGAAAATATGCTTGGCTAAATTGACCGCTGCATAAGCAACAGAAACAGCGTTCTGCCCTACATTTGTTTCGGTGCGGATGACTTTAGCGGCAGCGAACGTGGACTGAAACAAGCGCTCAAATACAGTCCCAACGGTGCCAGCCTCGCGGGCATTCTGAAACGCTTGCTTCACTTGCCCAAGAATTTGTGGTTCCCCAAGTACGAGCGAGTCGAGCCCTGCGGCAACAGCCATCAGGTGCGACACAGCAGCTCCGTCAGCATGGTGATAAACATACTTGCGTAATTCTTCGGCCGGAACCGCATGGAAGGTTGCTAACCATTCGACAATCGCGTCTAACTCACTCGCATCGGCATGGCAATAAAGCTCCGTGCGATTACAGGTTGAAACAATCACGGTTTCGCTGACGCGGCCTTGCTGCACCAACGACTTTAGCGCCAGCTCCAAATGCTCGGGCTGGAATGCAACGCGTTCGCGAATATCAACGGAAGCCGTTTTGTGATTGACGCCTAAAGCTAAGATGGTCATAGCAAGTGAAATTTAAAACCTCGTGCTCTGCTCGCGCAGCCGCATAGTTGGTCAGTTTAAATCAAGTGGCCGCTATTGTATGCGAGTTACGCCTGCAATTAAAGCATTGGCCGAACATAGCATTAGCGAAAAAATCTGCCTACAATGACGTTTTCGCCTTCAAGCCACCCGCTTTTTGTTACGAGGTAGGTATATGTCTTCGTCGTTGCTCCGGATTTTGAGCATTTTCTTGTTTGCCTTACTGCTGCTTGGCTGCAGCGCACGGCCACCAAACATTGATAACACCTTGCGCAATCATCAAATTGACCAAGCGCTCCACCAATCGCATCAGCGGCAACTCGAATCGGTCATTGGCTATCAGATTACCGGTCAAGTGGCCTTTTTCAATGATGCTGACGGTAGCCGTGATGCTGGCCGTTATAGTTGGAGTCAAAGTGAAACGACGACTTCATTTCGTCTGTTCCATCACTTAAGTGGTACGTTAGCACGGATCGAACAAGATGCAGACGAAAGCCGATTCATTGACCGTCAGGGTAATGTATACCGTGGTGATGATCTAACCACGTTGCTCTGGCAACACACCGGGATGATTATCCCATTTGAGTTGCTGCAAAGCGCTGTGCTGGGTCTGCAACCGCAAGCACGTTTGAGTCAGCGTTTGTGGTATCCGGACGGTACCTTAGCACATTATCAAGCGAGTTATCCGACCTGGACTGGCAGTGAAGAACGCTGGCAAATTCTCCTCGGCGATTACCAGTTAGTCACAACCAATACCGACAGTGTGCTTCTTCCCCACTTCATTGAAGCAACCCAGAACAAAATGCGCGTGCGTCTAACAATTAGTCGTTGGCGCGATGTGACTCGCTCATCACTATCCGGCAAAAGTCTCCAGCAAGAGGCCGCCTCAGAATGAAGCAGCTAACCCTGCCTGCACCGGCAAAACTCAATTTATTTCTACACATCACCGGCCGCCGCGACAACGGCTATCACGAATTGGAAACCTTGTTTCAATTCCTCACAATCGCCGATAGCTTAGACTTTGCTATCAACTCGTCGGGTGAGATAAACGTGGTGAGCAATACAATTGAGCCGATTGCGATGACGGATAACTTAATCTACAAGGCTGCAGTCGCACTACTGCCTTACCGACAACAACACAACTTAGGCGTAAATATCACCCTAACAAAGCGACTGCCCATGGGCGGCGGTGTTGGCGGCGGTTCTTCGGACGCGGCTACGACCTTACTTGCCCTGAATCAACTCTGGGATTTACAGTTAAGTCCAACCCAGTTAGCCAAGATTGGTTTAAGAATCGGTGCCGATGTGCCAGTTTTTGTCCATGGCGAAGCGACATTTGCCCGTGGTGTGGGAGAGCAATTCACACCAGCAAAACCGGCTGAATCTTGGTATTTAGTCGTTCATCCGCAAGTTCACGTCAGTACTGCAGAAATATTTCAACATCCTGAACTACCCCGAGCAACTCCGAAATTGCTAGAGCCGACGCGGCATTGCTCCGATTTGGCGTGGCTAGCGCTCCACAATGACTGTGAAAAATTGGTCTGCTCACTAAACCCACAGGTTGCCAGCGCCCTCGAGTGGTTGCTAAAATACGCTCCGTCCAGATTGACGGGGACCGGAGCCTGCGTGTTTGCTGTTTTTTCCACCGAACAGCTAGCGGAGCAAGCTTTGCGAGAGCTTCCGGAGCAGTATCGGGGGTTTGTCGCCCAAGGAGTGAATCACTCACCTGCTCATATGGCTCTAGCGCAAGCGCTTCAGTCCGAGTAACGAGTGGCCGGCACCTCCTCGCGACAACATCCGGAAGCCAAGATACCTGTCTTAATCCGCTCACAACTTACAAACTGGTCGAGGTTAACCGTGCCTGACATGAAGCTCTTCGCTGGCAATGCAACACCCGAGCTAGCCCGCAAGATCGCTGATCGCTTATACATCAAACTTGGTGACGCTGATGTAGGTCGATTTAGTGACGGCGAAATCAGTGTTCAAATCAATGAAAATGTTCGCGGCTCAGACGTCTTTATTATCCAATCTACTTGCGCTCCCACCAATGACAACTTAATGGAACTGATCGTGATGGTCGACGCCTTGCGCCGTGCCTCAGCTGGTCGCATTACGGCTGTCATTCCTTATTTCGGGTATGCGCGTCAG
>JAMCRH010000290.1 GCA_023380515.1 Gammaproteobacteria bacterium
AGAAGAAGCGCACAGTTTCTGCGGTGTATGACTTCAACACGTCACGAATGGTAAAAAAGTTACCCAACGACTTCGACATTTTCTCTTGGTTCACTTGCACCATGCCGGTATGCATCCAGTAATTTACATACGGGGTGTCGTGAGCACAGCAGCTTTGTGCAATTTCGTTCTCGTGGTGTGGGAACATTAAGTCGGAACCACCACCATGAATATCAAAATGGTCGCCCAAGTGCTTACCGTTCATGGCTGAACACTCAATGTGCCAGCCCGGACGCCCGTCACCCCAAGGTGACGGCCAGCTTGGCTCGCCCGCTTTGGCATGTTTCCAGAGCACAAAGTCGAGTGGATCTTGCTTGTCTTCCGACACACCAACCCGCGCACCAGCTTGCAGTTGCTCGAGGTTCTGGCCGCTCAGCTTGCCGTAATTAGGGAAGCTCGACACGTCAAACAACACATCGCCACTGTCACTAACATAGGCGTGTTTTTTCGCAATCAGTTGCTCAACCAGGTCGATAATTTCTTGCATGTGCGTGGTCACGCGCGGTTCAATGTCCGGCTCGACCAAATTCAAGGCCGCAAAGTCTTCGTGCATGTAGGTCAAAAAACGTTCAGTAACGGCGTCAATCGACTCGTTATTTTCTTGCGCACGACGAATAATTTTGTCGTCGACGTCGGTGACATTGCGCACAAAGGTCACCTTGTAACCCAAGTACCGCAAGTAACGCACCACCACGTCAAAAGCGACATAGGTACGCGCATGGCCAATGTGACAGAGGTCATAAATCGTGACACCACATACATACAGCTTTACTTCTCCCGGAGTTAATGGCCGGAATTCTTCCTTTTGCTGGGTCAGCGAGTTATATACCTTCATTAAATTTATCGAACGAAATTCTCTGCAATGTCAGTGTTGCAATGTCAGTTTCAAAAACAGCCACTTGCTCGTCGGCGCTGGCTAGAAGAGTGCGCCAAAGAGGGTGTCAGCCTTGTGGAAAGTGGGTATACTAGCAGCTCTTACGTGAATTTTCAGCTGGAATCGCCCATGGCCGTATCGTTCGACAATTTCAATGAAGAACTAATTAAAATTAGCGAAACCCTTGAGGAAGAAGAACGTCAGCGCGCGGCGCTGCTTGCCGACGAATGGCTGAAAGCCGAGTCGACGTTCAATGGTGAAGCCGTCAAACACACCATCTCCATTTTCGGTAGTGCCCGTATTCCGGCGCCCGACCAATGTCACGACGACAACCCCTGCTTAACTATGGCGAAATACTACGCCGAAGCAGAAGAACTGTCGTTCATGATTGGTGACTATTTAGAACGCCAAGACCTTGCCGACACCCGCCTGATTACCGGCGGTGGCCCAGGGATTATGGAAGCTGCAAGCCGCGGTGCACGCCGTGCTAACCACAACAGCATTGGCCTGAACATTGTGCTACCACGCGAGCAACAAGTGAACCCGTTTATTGCCGCTAAGCACAGTATCGAGTTTCAATACTTCGCCCTGCGCAAAATGCACTTTCTCAAGCGCGCCAAAGCCTTGCTAGTATTCCCCGGTGGTTTCGGTACCCTCGACGAACTATTTGAAACCCTCACGCTCATTCAAACCGGCAAAATGCCCCGTGTCCCAGTGTTTTTATACGGCGACGACTTCTGGAACAAGGCCATTAACCTTGAGCATTTAGCGGCCTGCGGCATGATCGACCAAGCCGACCTCGAGCTTTATCACCACGTGAATTCAGTTGAAGAAGCGTGGCAGCATGTCGAGCCGATTCTAAAAGCACTGCACCCGCACGCATAAGACAACTGTTAAATACCAACTTCTGCGAAGCTGACCTAAACTAGGTGTTCAGCTGTACGCAATTTAAGCAATTATTTGAACAATATGATTTTAACGCATGGAAAATAAGGACAGCGCATGAACGTCACATTACATACCACTCACGGCGATATCGAAATCAAATTATTTGAAGACAAAGCGCCAGTTACCGCCGAAAACTTTGCCAACTATGTCCGCGAAGGTTTCTACAACAACACCATCTTCCACCGTGTTATCGACGGTTTCATGATCCAAGGCGGCGGTTTCGAGCCGGGTATGCAACAAAAAGCAACCAAAGATCCAATCAAAAACGAAGCTAACAACGGCGTGCAAAACAAGCGTGGCACGATTGCCATGGCGCGTACCAACGACCCACATTCAGCCACCGCACAGTTTTTCATTAACGTGAACGACAACGACTTCTTGAACTTCTCAAGCGAGAGTCCAAGCGGCTGGGGTTACTGTGTGTTTGGTGAAGTAGTCAACGGCATGGACGTGGTCGACAAAATTCGTCACACTAAAACTGGTTCGGTTGCCTTCCACCAAGACGTCCCACTCGAAGACGTGGTGATTAACAAGGCGACGATTTCTCATTCTTAAGACGTAAAAGAAGCGAATGAAAACACTCTTCATTTCCGATCTTCACTTAAGCGCAGACAGGCCGGACATTACCGGCCTCTTTGTTGATTTTCTGCGCGGTGAAGCGCGCTCGGCCGACGCCCTGTATATTTTGGGCGACCTGGTCGAGTACTGGATTGGCGACGACGACAGCAACGAGTTTCACCTGCTGATTGAAACCGAGTTAGCTGCGGTCACCGCTAGCGGTGTGCCGGTGTATTTCATTCATGGTAATCGAGATTTCCTCATTGGCGAGCGCTTTGCCGAGCGCACCGGCGTGGAAATCTTACCAGAGCCGTCTGTGATTGACCTCTATGGTCGCCGCACTGTGATTCTGCATGGCGACACCTTGTGCACCAAAGACGTCAGTTACCAACGCTTTCGCAAAGTCATTCGCCACCCCTGGCTGTTAGCAGTGACGACTCGTTTTCCATTAAGTTGGCGACGGGCGATTGCCAATAAGCTGCGCAGTTCGTCGGCGGGCAATCCGTCTGAGGCTGCGGGCGCGGGTTCAGAAGAAAAACCAGGGCTGACGGCCGAGCAGCTTGACCGTTACGACGCTCAGCCTGAAGCAGTTGTTCAGCTAATGCAAGAAACCAATACCCAGCTGATGATTCATGGTCATACGCACCGGCCGGCGGTGCATGAGCATGGGGTTGGTTCTAGTTCTGGTTCTGCTGCGGGTGCGGCGAATGGCGCGGGCAACGGCGCTGGCGAGTTAACTCGCGTGGTGTTGGGCGATTGGTACGAGCAAGGCAGCATTCTGACCGTCACGCCCGACGACTTTGCCCTAGAAGCGCGGGCACTAGATTAAGGGCGCAGTTGGCTATTTAGTTGGCTATTAGCGGCCGCTGCGACAACGGGTGTCGCAATCCTCGCGACCCAATCAACTAGTGCTTCAGCGGCCCGCTGTGAAAACGCAGCTCGAGGTCCGGCGTTTCAATCAACTTTTTCTCAAGCTCTAAGAAATACTGCACGCGACTTTGAATGTCTTCGCCTGCCACCTGTTCCGCCAACGCCAAATAATCCTCAAAATGCCGCGCTTCCGAGCGCAACAGCGACACATAGAACTTCGCCAGCTCGTCGTCTAAATACGGCACCAAGGCAGCAAAACGCTCGCACGAACGCGCTTCAATAATGGCGCCAATTATCAGTTTATCGACCAAACCGCCCCGCTCCGAGCCACGAATTTTCCGCAGCAACTGCCCTGCATAACGCGACGCAGTAATCGGCTGCAGCGGAATATTGCGCGCTTCCATAATCTCCCACACCTGCTGAAAATGGTGCAGTTCTTCTTTCATCAGCAGCATCATGCGGTCGACCAAGCGGTGCTGCCACGCCTCACCTTCGTTCTCGTTCAGGCGCAAGCGCGGAATACCAGCGTTCTTCGACAGCTGCGACAAGTCGACGCTTGACTCACGGTGGCCGCGGTACACTTTATGTTCGTACGGCTCCAGCCAACTGAGAATCTGTTCAGCGGCCGCTTGCCCATGCTCCTGCTGATGAAACGCATAACGGCGCAGCAACAAGCCAGCACTTTGCGCCGCTTTTAATTCGCAATGCAAATGGTCGGTTAACAACATAGCCAGATTGTCTGGGTGCTTTGCATCGTCCAGCCAAGCCTGCGGGGTTTGGCACAGCAAAAAGTTATTCACCGGCGCTAAGAGCGACTGGTAGCTGGAAAGTCGCTCATTGCTGAGTTGCGCAGTTATTGCAGAATCCGTTGTCATCAAGGTTACACTCGCTCAAAAATTTTTAACAACTATATAACAAAAAGGAATGAACAGATTTTACTCAGAATCTTTCAGTCTTGATTTTCGATCAGCTCCCGCACCTATAATGGAGTACCACCATTGTGGTTCTCAATGGCATTCGGAGCTGCGGCTTCTAGGAGTTATATCAATGATATTAAATCATATTTGGGGTCTCTACGCTCATCCGGTTGAAGAATGGAAAACCATCGATCAGCGGCACGAGAGCCTGCGCTTTTCATTGTCACATATATTGCTGGTGGCGTTAATACCTTGTCTTGCCGCTTACTTTGCTTCAGCGAAAATTGGTTGGAACATCGGTGCGCGCGAAAGCATTTTTATGACCGAAAGTAGTGCCATGTTGATGGCCGTGTTCATGTACGTCGGCCTCATCGGTGGTGTGTTAGCACTTGCTTACTTGATCCACTGGATGGCGAAAACCTTTGGTGCTGCGCCAACTTTAACTCAGTCATTGGAACTCGCGGCTTACACTGCAACACCCGTGCTCATGTCGGGCATTGCGGCCTTGTACCCAGAGCTGTGGTTCGTAGCCATGGTCTTCTTGGCCGGTGTGGCTTATTCGGTTTACTTATTGTACACCGGTGTGCCAATCCTCATGCATATTCCAGAAGAGCGCGGTTTTATTTATGCCAGCTCGGTGGTTACCGCTGGGTTAATTCTTATGGTTGTCCTGATGGCAGCAACCGTAATTGCATGGACCAACGGGTTTATTCCGACGTTCGTTAGCTAGTTAATTAGCGTTAGAAAAGACTGTCAGTTTAGTTTGAATGGGAAGAGGAGCTGTCGCTCCTCTTTTTATTTGTGTCATTAACCGCCGAACTCTTTGGCAATTTCACAGACTCTGGTACGCTAGGCGACTAATTAAAATTATCTAATTCAGGGAACAACTGTCATGCCAACCAAGAAAATTGGCCTTACCGGTCGCATTGTTATCGGTATGTTTGCCGGCATCCTATTTGGTATTTTACTGAATCAATTTGCTGTCACCCCAGACAACTGGG
>JAMCRH010000291.1 GCA_023380515.1 Gammaproteobacteria bacterium
GGTATGGGCCTGGTCGTTTCAGTTTTAATGTCAAAGGCGGTCGCTGTGAAGCTTGTCAGGGTGATGGCCTGATTAAAGTTGAAATGCACTTTTTGCCCGATATTTATGTACCTTGTGATGTCTGTAAAGGCCAGCGTTACAATCGAGAAACTTTGGATATTCGTTATAAAGGCAAAACCATTACCGAAGTGCTGGATATGACCATCGAAGACGCCAATGTATTTTTCGAAAATATTCCAGTGGTAGCGAAAAAACTGCAAACGCTGATTGATGTTGGCCTGACCTATATCAAGCTGGGGCAGAATGCTACGACCTTGTCAGGCGGTGAAGCGCAGCGGGTCAAACTGGCAAAAGAACTGTCAAAACGGGATACCGGGAAAACGCTGTATATTCTTGATGAACCGACTACTGGTTTGCATTTTTACGATATTGAGCAGTTGCTCAAAGTACTGCATCATCTGCGGGACCGCGGTAATACCATTGTGGTGATTGAACATAATCTCGACGTAGTGAAAACTGCTGACTGGGTCATTGATATGGGTCCGGAAGGTGGTGCTGGTGGTGGTGAAATCATTGCCGTGGGGACGCCCGAACAGATTGCCGAACATCCGCGTTCGCATACCGGACATTATTTAAAGCCATTACTGAAATGAGTCTTGAACAGGAAATGAAACTCGCTGTTGAGGGCGAGTCCAAACTGAATCTTAATGAGCTGGATTGGCTGGCCGCAATGACCTGTGAGCAAAAACAGCTGAATCTGCGTACCGAATATTTTGATACGCCTAAGTTGAAACTGAAACAGCAGGGTATTGCTTTACGGATGCGGCAAATAGATGACCAGTGGCTGCAAACGGTAAAGACCAGTGGCACGGTTCAGGATGGATTGCATCAGCGTGAAGAGTGGGAACATCCCATTATGAATGGCGAGTTTGATTTACCGTTATTACGCCAGACACCATTGGCACCTATCGTTGATGACAGTGGCAGCTGGAAGCAATTACAACGTTTGTTCTTCACCGAATTTAAGCGTGATATTCGTTTGCTGGAAGCCTCTGAAGATACCTTGATTGAACTGGCCTACGATTTTGGTGAAGCGGGATCGGGCGATCGCCGTGCGATGATTCATGAGATTGAACTCGAATTACGTCACGGTTCACTTGAAGTACTGCAGCAAGTGGCAGAAAGATTGAAAACAGAATTGAACTTGGCCTATAACAATCGCAGTAAAGCTGAAATCGGTTATCAGTTATATCAGCAAAACCAAACAAATTAGGTGCATTTAACGGGCTGACATACCCCGTGCACTTTCAAATTTCCAGGTACGGATAATGGTCAGCATATCGCTACCTTGAAGCACGTCTTCGGGGATCGCAGCGTAGGGTGCGCCTAAACGCACAATGCGAACTGCGGCGTCATCCAACACTTTATGGCCGGATGAGCGAGATACAACAATGCCATCCGGGGGTACACTGCCATCCGGTTTGATATCAACTGAAAGCATCAAACTGCCGTTAATGCCTTGATCCTTGGCTTCTTGCGGATAATTCATATTGCCGATCCGTTCGACTTTCATTTCCCAGGCCCGCATATATGCCGCGGCAGAATATTCTTTGGTTGAGGCCGAAATACGGCGTTTTTTCGGGGTTTCACTTAGCGACTTACTATTGTTCTCCATGGCGCTTTGTAAGGAACCAATTTCATTGCGCGCCCGGGCAATAAGCTCTGAACCCGATAACTTGGGTGTTTCCATCTCAATGGCTTCGATCGCATCAACAACAGACTCGGTAACGATTTCCGTTGTTTCAACTTTACGCTCGGCGTTTTCGGTAGTGACTTTTTTGCTGGCGGTTTCTGGCTCTGGCTTAGGCTCAACAGGTTCTGCAGGTTCTGCAGGTGTCTCAACCACGGGTGGTTCCGGCGCTGCTTCAACCACGACAGGCTCAGTTACGGCTGGCACATCTTCAACTATGGGCGTTTCATCCAGTACCGGTTCAGGGGGCACAGTTTCAATAGGCACAGGAACCAATTCAGTTATTGGAGCAGGTAATGGATCAGTTGATGCCGGTGGTTCTTCGGCAATTGGTACAGCCATGTCTGGTGTAGGTTCTGGCGATTTTTCTTCGGTTTCACCGCCACCTTCATTGGTGACTTGAGCCAGATAACTGGGCTCTTCCGGGGCTTGTTCGGTTTGCTGTTTGACCAGTGTGATATCAAGCTGATTGACCGGCGCATTGGTTGGCGGAGAGGTCACATTAAAGCTGATGGCAAACACCACGATCGCATGCAAAATTACTGAGCCAATAATGGTCAGAATAAAGCGATCAGTGGCGCTTGAGGTGCGAATCATTTAATTACTCTTGCGGAATGTCGCGGATAATAGGTTCACGATCATGTCCGGTTAGCCTGACACGCTGCTGCATCGCTGGACTCATTTCAACTTCGCCATCTGCTGTGACCAACATCACCATATTCAAACCCATGTCAGCAGCAACTGTTGGCCAGTCTCTTCCCGCCACAAAAATAGCGGTAGCAGCAGCATCTGCCAACGAAGCATTCTCATGAATCACGGTGGAAGACATCGCCTGATCGGCAGGGTAGCCAGTGCGTGGATCCAAAATATGTGGATAACGTTTGCCTTCATAAATAAAAAATCGTTCGTAGTCGCCAGAGCTGAAAACACTCTCATCATCGCTGACCGCAACGGAAGCCAGAACTCTGTCATGTCGCGGATGGCGAATACCAATAATCCAAGGCCGCTCACCATGTTTACCGATAGCGCGTAAATCGCCACCTATGTTAACTACAGCATGTTGAATGCCCTGTTGTTGCAATATGGCGATTGCGTTATCAACTGCATAGCCTTTGGCAAAGCCGCCAAAACCGAGGCGAACATTGGTGTTGTTAGTGGTTAACAGACCATTTTCGATCTGAATATCTTCCATAGTCGGGCTATCAGCAAGCCAGGCATCAATATCATCCTGGGCTGGCGGTGGGCGGGACTCAAACCAGTTATCCTGCTCATAGCCCCATAATCTGAACAGATTTCCGGCTGCTGGATTAAATAATTGACCACTCTCACGGGCCAAAGTCTGTGCAAGTAAAATAACTGAGGCGACTTTTTCATCAACTTCAATTGGCTCACCCGCAGCGATGGCATCATTGATTTTGGTTAACACACTGGGTTGCCAGGCATGCCAAAGATCATTTACATCGGAAAAGGACTGTTCCAACGCATCAATGGTTTTGGCTGCGGCCTCCTGATCAACACCATAAAGACTGACGTCAATTTCAGTGCCAAATGCATAAAACTTGGCTTGTAATGCCCGATCGCTGTCACCGCAAGCAGTTAACAAACTTAGACCAATAACCAACAAAAGGCTGTGTAAAACAGTCTTCATAAATGCGCCTCAATACAATTCATTAAATCCCCGGCAATATTCAGATTAAATTGCCGATCCAATTCGCGGATACAGGTCGGACTGGTGACATTGATCTCGGTAAGATAATCACCAATCACATCCAGACCGACAAATAACAAACCTTTCTCACGTAATTTCGGGCCGACCTGTTGGCAGATCCAGCGATCTCTCTCGGTTAATTCGCGACCTTCGCCGCGACCACCTGCTGCCAGGTTTCCACGAGTTTCACCTGCTGCAGGAATCCGTGCCAGAGCATAGGGCACCGGTTCGCCGTTAATCAGCAAAATGCGTTTGTCACCGTCTTTAATCGCCGGTAAATATTGCTGCACCATCACCGACTTTTTGCCTTGATCGGTCAATGTTTCGACGATCACTGAAAAATTGGGGTCACCCTGACTGACTTTGAAAATCGATGCGCCACCCATGCCATCCAGAGGTTTGATAATAATATCGCCGCACTGTTCCTGAAACTCGCGCATCAGCTCTTTCTTGCGAGTCACCAGGGTCGGTGGGCAGCATTGTGGAAACCAGGCAGTGAACAGTTTCTCATTAGCATCACGCAGGCTTTGCGGATGGTTCACTACTAATACACCTTCAGATTGCGCCTGTTCCAGCAGGTAAGTGCTGTAGATATATTCCATATCAAATGGTGGATCTTTGCGCATCAAAATCGCATCGAGATCACTGAGTCTGCGTGTTTTGGCTTCGCCTAATTGATACCAGTTATTGGCATCTCCGG
>JAMCRH010000292.1 GCA_023380515.1 Gammaproteobacteria bacterium
TTGCCGCAGCATCTGCTTTCGCTTTCGCCTCGGCTTCCGCCTTGGCTTTTGCCTCAGCTGCAGCTTTCGCTTCGGCAGCTGCTTTTGCTTCCGCAGCAGCTTTCGCCTTCGCTTCGGCTTCAGCCTGCTCAGCAGCTAAACGCTCTTCTTCTAAGCGCTGCTCTTCTTCTGCAGAACGCTTCACGTAAGTGCGCTTTTTGCGAACTTCAACTTGAACTGCCTTCGCTTTACCCGGGCCAGCATTAATGCTGAGGGTGCTACGTGTTTTCCGCTTCAGTGTCATCCGACTCGGAGCGGCGTTACCGTCGCCACCATGAGCCTTGTTCAAATGCGCCAGTAATTGCGCCTTTTCATCTTCAGAAACTGTATCACTTGCACCGGACTTCTTAATTCCAGCTTCGCTTAATTGCGTGAGCAAGCGATCAACGGAGGTTCCGATATCACTGGCAAGTTTTTCGACTTTGACTTCTGCCATCTAATTCATCCCTCACTTGTACCGATTATTCTTCGTTGCTGAACCAGCAAATATTACGAGCTTTCATGATCAGCTCACCGGCCATTTCCGGAGTTAATGACTCGATTGCTTCGAGATCATCAATTCCCTGCTCGGCTAAATCTTCCAATGTCCGTACACCTTGAGCCGCTAGTTCGTAAGCTAGGTGACGGTCTAGGCCTTCCAGCTCTAATAAAGTAGAGTCTGGCTCAGCACCTTCCAATGATTCTTCATTCGCTAATGCTTTGGTCGTTAAGTAATCACGTGCACGATTGCGTAACTCTTCCACGATGTCTTCGTCCATACCTTCAACTGACAACAGTTCAGAAGCTGGTACATAAGCAATTTCTTCGAGTGATGAGAAGCCTTCGTCAATCAGAACAGCTGCGAAATCTTCGTCGATTTCTAAGCCTTCCATAAACAACGACGTCAGGCGCTCCGACTCAGCTTCGTTACGTGCATTGAAGTCTTCAACCGTCATCACATTCAATTCCCACCCAGTTAACTGGCTAGCTAATCGAATGTTCTGACCGTTACGACCAATCGCTTGCGCTAAGTTGCTGGCTTCAACAGCGATGTCCATGGTGTGCGTTTCTTCGTCCATCACAATCGATGATACTTCCGCTGGTGCCATGGCGTTAATGACGAACTGTGCAGGATTGTCATCCCACAGTACGATATCAACACGTTCGCCACCAAGCTCGCTAGAAACAGCTTGCACTCGTGCACCGCGCATACCAACACATGCTCCGACTGGATCGATGCGACGGTCGTTGCTTTTCACAGCAATTTTAGCGCGTGAACCCGGATCTCGTGCAGCACCTTTTACTTCGATCATTTCTTCGCCAATTTCCGGCACTTCAATGCGGAATAGCTCGATTAAGAAGTCAGGGTGCGAACGGCTAACAAATAACTGCGCGCCGCGCGCTTCTGGACGCACTGCGAATAAGAGACCACGTACGCGGTCACCTGGACGAACACTTTCACGCGGCAACATATCATCGCGGAAAATGACCGCCTCGGCGTTGTTGCCGAGATCGAGAATGACGTTGTCACGAGTGGCTTTCTTAACGATGCCGCTAATTAACGTGCCTACTTGATCCTGATACTGCTCAACCACTTGTGCGCGCTCTGCTTCGCGAACTTTTTGCACAATAACTTGCTTTGCAGTTTGCGTGGTAATCCGGTCAAACACGATTGAATCAATTTGCTCTTCAATGTATTCGCCGACTTGAATTTCAGGGTCATCAATTTGGGCCGCTGACAGTGAAATCTCAGCATATGGGTTTTCCAGAATTGTGTCTGGATCTTCAACCACGCGCCAACGACGGAACGTATCGAAATCGCCGGTTTGACGATTAATGGCCACACGGACTTCGATATCCCCATCGTATTTTTTCCGGGTTGCAGTCGCAATTGCAATTTCTAACGCTTCGAAAATCTTCTCGCGCGGAACCGCTTTCTCGTTGGACACTGCCTCTGCAACCAGCAAAATTTCTTTATTCATGATCTTGCCTCGTCAACGCTTTAATTTTAGTCAAACTTAGGTACCAGATTCGCTTTCTTAATTGCGTTGACTGGTACAGTGAATGATTCTTCGCCAATAGTGAAAGTGACCTTGTCGTCTTCTACGGCGCTAATTTGTGCCTTAAAGTTACGGCGATTCATAATCGCAGCCGTCAATTGCACAGAGGCTTCTTCGCCGATAAAACGCTCATAATGACCACTATTAAACAGCGGTCGGTCGAGACCCGGAGAAGACACTTCAAGGTTGTATTCTGTATTGATCGGGTCTTCTACATCCAAAACAGCGCTTACCTGATAACTAACATCAGCGCAATCGTCGACGGAGATACCGTTTTCATGATCAATGTAAACGCGCAAGGTCGAATGTTTACCTGCACGCACGAATTCGATGCCTACTAATTCATAACCCGCTGCCGCAACAGCCGGTTCGAGCATATTTGTCAGTCGTTCAACCAAAGTTGCCAACTCAACCTCCAGAAACAAAAAAAGGGCGTAACGCCCAGTTCTTCGGTGTCAAAACTAATGTCAGTCAGGCTAGATAGCAAAAAGCCCCGGACTAAGTCGGGGCTTAAAACCTGGCGCGCCTTTCGACCTGAGTTTAAACATTGTAATTTGAACCTGTCAAAATACCAATGGTTAAACTCGAACTGGTTGCGGGGGCAGGATTTGAACCTACGACCTTCGGGTTATGAGCCCGACGAGCTACCAGACTGCTCCACCCCGCGTCCGAATGGGTAGCATTATACTCTCTTC
>JAMCRH010000293.1 GCA_023380515.1 Gammaproteobacteria bacterium
TTTATTCAATCTTACAAGGGTTTTCAGGCGATGGAAGGTGTAAAAGAAGGTAAACGGGTGACGTTAATCGGCGCATTTGTGAATGCCATTCTGAGTGCAATGAAAATGCTCGTCGGCTGGTTCGGTGGGTCAGCCGCTTTAGTCGCAGATGGTCTCCATTCCTTCTCCGATTTGGTCACCGATGTGCTGGTTTACTGGGTGTTCGGTGTTGCTCACCGCGCGCCCGATGCGTCGCATCCGTGGGGGCACAAGCGGATCGAGACCCTCGCGACCATCGCTCTCGCTGTCATCCTTGGTGTTGTGGCCGTGCTGATGGCGTGGGATAGCATCCAAGTCCTTCTTGCTGGTGAGCCGTTAAATGCGCCCAGTCGATGGACGCTGATTGTTGCCGCCATATCGATTATTGCCAACGAAGGGCTGTATTGGATAACCGTCCGCGCCGGTAAAAAAGCCAACTCCCAGTTATTAATCGCCAATGCTTGGCACCATCGCACCGATAGCCTGTCTTCGATTGTCGTACTAGTCGCCATTGCTGGTGCTATCGCGGGCGTGTGGTGGCTTGATGCGCTGGCAGCGGTGCTCGTCGCCTTGCTGATCGGTAAAATTGCGCTCGATATGCTATTAACCAATGCCAAAGAGCTGGTGGATACAGCAGTACCAGCGCAACAACTAGAGAAAATCAAAGCGACAGCACGAGAAATAGACGGTGTCCTTGATGTCCACAGTGCAAAAAGTCGTTTCAGTGGTGGCAATATTCTCCTTGAGTTACATATTCAGGTTGCACCTGAGTTGACGGTAACTGAAGGGCATTACATTGGTGAACAGGTGGTTGAACGGCTACTCAAGACGTTTGAGGAAGTGACCTATGTGATTTATCACATTGATACGCGTAATGATCAGGCCACACCAAGAGCAGAGTTGACCTTGCCGAATCGAGTTGAAATTGAGCGTTTGTTTAGTCAATTTCACGCGCGACTCCCCGCTAATTTGAAAGATCTAGTTTCAGGCTCACAATTGAATCTTCATTATTTGGCAGGAGGCATCGTCATTGATGTCAAACTTGACGTGCCGATGACTGCGAACGAAGCACAAGACAAATTGCAGCGTGATGAACGGCAATTGAGAACGTTGGCGCAGTTTTATCGCACGCAGTTCGCCGATGTTGACGGTATTGCCCAGGTGCGCGTTTGGTACGGCATTGAAGAGTAGGGCGGCTAGTTGCAAGTATTCCTTGGTAAGCAACTAGCCGCGTGACTTAAAGTCGTTAAGGCTTTATTCGGTTGCAGCCCAGCCGCCACCGAAGGCTTTAAAGACATTGGTATAAGCAGCGAAATGATCGCGTTTGGCACTTGTTAAAGCAAGCTCCGCATTAATCAGCTCACGTTGGCTCGCTAGTAATTCATAAAAGCCAATGGCACCGCGATCATATTGCATTTCCGCTAAGCGATAGGTATCGGCGATTGCGTCATACTGTGCTTGCACGGCAACACTTCGCTCTTCGGCAATATGCAACAGCGCAATGGCGTCGCTGGCATCACGAACAGCAGCAAGAATGGCTTGTTGATAAGCAATTTCAGCTTGTTCGCGTTGGGCTTTGGCACTTTCAACACGGCGAGCCAAGCGACCAAAATCAAACAACGGCCCGGCAAGGTCGGCACCAACACTCCAAGTTTCACTTGCCGCACTGAACAAATCGCCGGTTGCAGTTGCAGCGCTGCCGCCCAAAGCCATTAAATTAAGGCTTGGAAAGCGAGCGGCTTGGGCCACACCAATACGCGCGTTGGCGGCAATTAAGCTTGCTTCAGCTGCACGAACATCAGGGCGGCGTTGGAGCAACTCTGACGGCGTATAAGCAGGTAGCTGCTGCGGCAGTTTAAGCTCGGTGAGTTTGCCATGTTCAGTGTCGAAGCCTTGCAACAATTCTGCAGGCGTTGCGCCGACTAAAATAGCGAGTGCACTGCGAGTCAGTTGACGTGCTTCGCGCAAATCTGGCACGTTCGCCTTCGCAGCGGCAACCGCAGCTTCGGCACGGCGCAGGTTCAGAACATTGGTCGAGCCACGGTCATAGCGCAGTTGCTCTAACTCCAGTGTTTGTTGCAGCGATGCAATGTTGCTATTCAAGGCTGCGTACTGTTGCTCAATGGCTAATAAATTAAAATACGTGGTGACCACGTCGGCCACTAGATTCAACTTAATGGCTTCAGTTCCGAACATCGACTCCGCCAACATGGCACCTGCCGCCTCACGTTGACGAGCTAAACGACCCCATAAATCAACCTCATAAGAGAGCACGCCAGCAACACTGAATTGATTGCGCGGGGTGCCACCACCGAGCGCTGTAGGCATCAAGGTTTCCGGCTGTTGTTCACGTGCTGCAGAAGCTTGAGCACTTAATAGCGGCCAGCGATTAGCGTTTTCAAATCCAAGTTCTGCTCGCGCTTGTTCGATTCGTGCAAGTTGCACCTGTAAACTCAAATTGTCAGTGAGAGCCCGTTCGACTAATGCGTTCAGATTCGGATCCTGATACTGCTGCCACCATTGTTGCCATTCACGGGTTAGTTCGGCTTCACTCGGAAAACTACCGATCCATTCTTCCGATAACTCTGTCTCAGTGCTTTGATAGTCAGGCCCCATGGTGCAACCACTCAGAAATAGAGTGGTTGCGACACCGAAGGACACCAACGCTAACTTTGAGAAATGCTTGTTCATTGGTTCGTCCTTATGCTTGTGCGTCGTTTTCTGACTTAGCTAAACGGTCATTCCGCCAAGTGCTAAAGTCTTCGAGCAGTTTGTAAGCGAGCGGTACGAATATCAGCGCAAGACTACTTGCTGCTAACATGCCACCAACCACAACCGTACCGATTTCTTGACGGCTGACTGCTCCCGCACCTGAAGCAATAACTAACGGGAAGCTACCAACGACAAATGTTGCGGCCGTCATAATAATCGCTCGGAAACGTTGACGAGCCGCGGTAATCGCCGCCTCGGTCGAGCTCATCCCTTCTTTACGGTTTTGTGCAGCAAATTCAACAATGAGAATCGCATTCTTTGCCGCCAACCCAATCAATACGAGCAATCCAACTTGGAAGTAAACGTCATTTGGGAAGCCGCGCAGCATCGATGACAAGGCAGCACCGAAAACAGCAAATGGCACCGCGGTTGCAACCGCAAACGGCAAGGTAATCCGCTCATACTGCGCGATAAGAATGAGAATAACCATCAGTAAACCAAGGCCGAATGCTGACGCAGCAGCACCGGACGCGGCTTCGAGCTGATAGGCTTCGCCAACCCAACCCATTTGAATGTTCTCTTCTGAACGTAACTCGTTGATCACGGCATCGAGCGCATCTTTAGCCTGTCCAGATGTGAACCCAGGCGCAGGATCGGCCATGATTTTCGCTGATGCGTAGAGGTTAAAACGGTTGAGAATGTCAGCGCCGGATACGCGCTCAGCGGTCACTAAGCTGCTCACCGGTACCATTGCACCAGAGTTTGCGCGGACAAAGACGTCGCGCAGATTCTCGGGCGACACTCGATATTCGCCTTCTGCTTGCAAGTTGACCTGCCACAAACGTCCTTGATAGGTGAAGTCATTGACATAGGTTGAACCAAATGTTGCTTGCATGGTGCTGAACAGCGAACTCAGTGGCACACCCATCGCTTGCGCTTTTTCGCGGTCGACGTGAATCATGTAGCGGGGAATATTGGTTTCTAAGGTGCTGCGTACTCCCATTAACTCAGGCCGTTCGTTTGCTGCCGCAACAACGCGCTGGGCAATATTGTTTAATCGAATCGGATCTGAGTCGCCTCGTAATTGCATGTAGCCTTCAACCCCACCCGTTAACGACAAGCCTTGAATGGGAGGCGGCACAAACACAAAGACATTCGCTTCTTGCATACCGAAACCCATACCCATAACTTGTTGAGCAATTTCTTGGGCACTTGTTCCCGGAGCCGTTCGTTCACTCCAATCGGTTAGGTTAATAAAGCCGGCTAGTGCGTTGGTTCGCAACGCGCTGGCGATAATATCGAAACCGGCGAAGGTGGTGAAATCTTGAACAGTGTCGAGCTCACGAATTTGCCGAGATAGTTCATTGCGAAATTCTTCTGCGCGTTCGAGTGACGCGGTTGCCGGTAATTGCGCAACAGCTAAGGCAACACCTGGGTCTTCGCCCGGCACTAAGCTTGTTGGCATGCGGCTCATGAGGACACCGGTACCGATC